>JBKOYV010000128.1:0-4104 GCA_046725585.1 Gemmatimonadota bacterium
GATCACATCCATGTGATGCTCGATCAAGATCACGGTGTGCCCGGCATCCACAAGTCGGTTCAAAGACTCCAGCAGCCGCTCGACGTCGACGAGATGCAGTCCGGTGGTCGGTTCGTCGAGAATGTACACCGTATGCTTCGCCCTCTGCAGCTTGCTCATCTCCGCGGCAATCTTGATGCGTTGCGCTTCGCCGCCCGAGAGCGTCGTCGCCGACTGGCCTAACGTCAGGTAACCCAGACCGAGGTCGTTCAGCACCTCGATGCGCTTCGCGATAACCAGCTCGCTCGCGAAGAACGTTACTCCCTCCTCGATCGACATGTTCAGGACGTCGTCGATCGTCTTGCCGCGCACCGTGACCTCGAGCGTCTCCGGGTTGAACCGCGCCCCCTTGCACGCGCCGCACGTGACCTCGACGTCTGGCATGAAATACAGCTGCGTCGTGATCACCCCTTCGCCCTGGCACTCCTCGCAGCGGCCGCCCTTCACGTTGAAGCTGAATCGCCCCGCCTTGTACCCGCGCTCCACGGACAGCGGCGCCTCGGTAAAGAGGTCGCGGATGTTGTCGTAGAACCCGATGTACGTCGCCGGGTTCGAGCGGCTGTTCCGCCCGATCGGTTGCTGGTCGATGTTCACGACCTTGTGCACATGCTCCATCCCATCGACGGCGTCGTGGTCGCCCGGCAGCGTACGCGTATCGATGAGTCGCTTCCAGAGCGCCTTGTAGAGCACCTCGTTGATCAGTGTGCTCTTGCCCGACCCGGACGCCCCCGTGATGGCAACGAGCCTGCCTAACGGGATCGCGACGTCGATCCCCTTGAGGTTGTTCTCGCGCGCGCCGCGAACGACGAGTGCTTTGCCGTTGCCGTTCCGCCGCGAGGACGGCGTGGCGATGCACCGCTTCCCCGACAGGAACTGCCCTGTCGGCGACGCCTTGCACTTGAGCACGTCCGCGAGCGATCCACGGACCACTACCTCGCCGCCGTGGACGCCGGGGCCCGGCCCCATCTCGACCAGATAGTCCGCCGCGCGAATCGTGTCCTCGTCGTGCTCCACGACGATCACCGTGTTGCCGATGTCGCGCAGGCTCTCGAGCGTCGCGATCATCTTCACGTTGTCCTTGGGGTGCAGCCCGATACTCGGCTCATCGAGCACGTAGAGCATCCCCATGAGCCCGGACCCGATCTGCGTCGATAGCCGGATGCGCTGCGACTCGCCGCCTGAGAGCGTGCCGGATCGGCGGTTGAGGTTCAGGTAGTCGAGCCCGATGCCCAACAACAGATCGAGCCGGGCACGAACCTCCTTGAGTACCTGCTGCCCGGCCGCGGCGCCACGCCCCGTCGGCTTCACGGTCCCCAGGAAGGCATGCAGCTCGTCGAAGTGGAGCTGGCCGATCTCGTAGATCGTCTTGCCCGCAACCGTGAACGTGAGGCGAGTGGCGCGGATGCGCGCGCCGTTGCAGTCGGGGCACGTGTGCTCGACCATCACCTTGTCGAGCCACTCCTCCATGTTGGAGCTCGCCTCGCCGCGCTGGCGATACCGCCGAGAGTGCCGCTCGATGCGCCGAGCGATGCCGCCGAAGCCCATGGGCTGCCCTTCCCACTTGCCCCGAGTCGCCTTCGCTTCGGGAGGTGACGTCATCACGATCTTCTCTTCGATCCCGTTGAGGATCTGATCGCGCGTCTTCTGGGGCAGGTCCTGCCACGGCGTGTCGAGCGAGAAGCCTAACGCCTTGCTCAGGCTGTACATCAGCACGCCATCCCACGTATCCGGGTTGTACCGGTACGCCTCCTTCACGAAGCAGCCGGCGCGGATGCTGCGCGCCGGATCGGGCAGGAGAAGCTCCGGATGCGTGAGCTTGTGGACCCCGAGGCCGCCGCACGTGCGGCAGGCGCTTTCGGGGTTGTTGAACATGAAGTAGTCGGGCTGGATGTCCCCGTAGACGAAGTGGTGCGTGGCACTCGTGAGCGCCTTGTAGAACCGGTCCGCCTCGGCCTTCGAGGCTCCTTTGACGACCTGCACCTGTATGAGCCCATCGCCCACGAGGAGAGTCGCGGCGATGCCCGCCTTGATCGCCTTCTCGTGCGCCCGGCCTACGACGAGCCGGTCGACGATAGCGTCCATGTGCTTCACCTTCGCCTCGGCGAGCTCCACCTGCTCCGAGATGTCGACCGTCTTGCCGTCGATGATGAGCTTGCGGCAGCCTTTCTTGCGCACCTCGGTGAAGACGAAGTCGAGCTCCTCCCCATACACCTTGAACACCGGCGCCCTCAGCTCGACTTCTGCGCCGTTAGGCAGGGCGAGCATCGCCTCGAGGATCTGGCTCGCCGAACGACTCGGCGTGGGCTCGCCCGTGCGCGGACAGTGCGGCTCTCCGATCGTCGCGAACAGGAGATTCAGGTAGCTCGCGATGTCCGTCATCGTGCCCACGGTCGACCGCGGGTTGCTGCCGATCGTCTTCTGCTCGATCGAGATGACTGGGGAGAGCCCGAACACGAAGTCGACGTCGGGCTTCGCGACCTGCGACACAAAACGCTTCGCGAAGCTCGAGAGCGACTCCATGTAGCGTCGCTGCCCTTCGGCGTAGATGGTGTCGAACGCGAGGCTCGACTTGCCCGAGCCCGATAGCCCCGTGACGACGATCAGTTTGTCGCGCGGGATCTCGAGCGAGACGTTCTTGAGGTTGTGCACACGCGCCCCCTGCACCGCGATCGTCGTGCGCGGGGCGGCTTCTCGGCGCGTGGGTCGGGAGGCGGAGCTCTTCCGCGCTGGGGTGGGGCTCACGAACCCATCAGTAAGCTCGCGCGCCCTCGTTGTCCAGCGTGTGGGCGGGCTGGTTCAGCCAGTGGCGCCGAAGGTGCAGCCGGCGGCCATGTCCGGCTACCCAGGACGCCCTCCGTTACGTCGGTTGTCGCCTAACGGCGATCGCCACGCGCCCCAGGACATGGCCCCCGACACGCCGGTGCGCATCAGCCGCTCGCGCCAACGGAAAGGTTGCAGCGATCGGCACCCGAAGCCGCGCGCGCTCGGCTGCTCGGGTGAGCTGGGAGAACTCCTCAGCCCCGGTCGCCGCATCGTATCCCTTCACCCGCACGCCCGGTCGCTTCTCCGGCTCGGGATCCACGCCGTTCGGATACACGACGCGGCCGCCGCGCGGCACCAGATCGAGCAGCCGTTCGAGCTCTCGGCCACCGGCGAAGGCCAGCACGACGTCGATCCCCTCCGGCGCCGCCGCGGCCAGCTTGTCGGCCGCATCGCGATCGCGCGCGTCGATCGTGGCCTTCGCCCCGAGCCGACGCACGAGGTCCTTCGCCTTCTTGCCGGTCGCCGTGGCGATGACTCGCGCCCCACGCGACGCGGCGAACTGCACGGCGAGCGTACCGACGGCGCCCGTCGCGCCGAAGACCAGCACCGTTTCGCCACGCCGTACGCGCGCATGATCGACGACGCCTTGCAGTGCAGTCAGTCCCGTCACCGCTCCCGTCCCAGCCTCGCGCAACGTCATTCGCCTCGGCACCCGGCCGGCGCTGTCGGCATCGACGGCCACGTACTGCGCCTCGAACCCGGCGTGCTCGTAGTCGTACGCCCACACGCGGTCGCCGACGGAGAACCGTCGCACGTTTTTGCCTTTTGCCGCAACCACCCCGGCGCCGTCCAACCCGAGCACGCGCGGGAACCGAGCGCGTCCAGGCGGGCGCCACTCTCCCGCGCGCATCTCGGCATCCCAACTCCCGACCCCCGCCGTGTGAAGCGCGATCAGAATCTGATCGGCCTCGGGCTCGGGCGTCGGGAGCTCATGAAGCTTCAACACTGAGGGCGGGCCGAAGCGATCGATCGCCGCGGCTTTCATGGTTGATGGAACCTGGTCGACCGTGTGTGTGCCCATCGGTGCCTCCGTGCATGTATCTGATCGCCTCGCCAACCGCCAATGGCTGATCGTGCGACGCAGGATGAGCACCAGACCGCACGCACGACGTCGGCATTCCGGTGCGTGCAACGACATGATCAAGCATTGACGCGCCGCACCCCGGCCGTCAGCCCGAGTCCGAGGCGTCGTCTGAACCGACGCCGAATGAAACCGATGACCGAGAACCAAGGACCTACCAC
>JBKOYV010000001.1:0-23881 GCA_046725585.1 Gemmatimonadota bacterium
CGAGTCCCCAGTCCCCAGTCCCCAGTCCCGTTGTTCCCGCCAGGCTCCTAACGCGATCCGCAACCCATTCAGCCGCCGCGGAAGTTGCCGGCAAGACGCACACGCGTCGCGCCGCATCGGCGGGCGGGCTCCAGTACACGAGGGACGCGATGTAGATCGATTTCCCCGACCCCTTCGCCCCCCACATCATGATGCTGTCGGAGGAAGACGGGGCGACGCGATCGAGCGACCTGCTCGTCGAGCCGGCCGCTGAATTCGACGTGCTTTCCATTGGAGTCCCGACCTCGACGCCGGTGATGAAGATCACATACGACGGCGGACCGGGATTGGTTCCACGACAGACGTCGAACTACGTCGGTAGACGTTCAAGAGGGTCAGACTGCTTTGAACCGTTCAAGCAGTCTGACCCTTTGAAGTCCCAATAACCAATCAGATGTCGAATTCGCCTTGCGCTCCTTCATGCCTGAGGAGCCATTGCTTGCGAGGCAGCCCGCCGCCGAAACCCGTGAGCGAGCCGTCGCTGCCGATGACTCGGTGACACGGAACGATGATGGGGATCGGATTCCGGCCGTTCGCGGCGCCCACCGCGCGCACGGCGGCAACGTTGCTCACTCGCCGCGCGAGGTCGGCGTAGCTGATCGTCGTGCCGAACGGGATCTCCCGGAGCGCGCTCCACACCCGGCGCTGGAAGTCCGTCCCGTTAGGCGCCAGCGGCACGTCGAACGACCTGAGCCGACCCGCGAAGTACGCCGTGAGCTGCTCGCGGGCTTCCGTCAGCAGGCCATCCGTGCCGCGGCGATCCTCCCAGCCGCTGTCGTCGGGCGCCGCGTTCGCCATCCACACGCCCACGATCGCCGAGCCGTCGCTCGCGACGATCAGGCGATCGATGGGCGTGGGAACGACGTCGTACGTCAGGATCCCCAGTGTCACCGCTGTCGTCGATGTCACCGTCGTCATTTCTTCGCGCCGCTCTTCGCTGAGTCGTTTCCCGTCACCGGGACGGAAATGCTTGCCGCGGAATCCGCCGCCAGCGGCCGCTCGCCTTTGAGGTGCTGGTCCAGAAACGCGAGGATCCCCGAATAGCCGCGGATCTCGTTCTCCTTTTTCACGAACCCATGGCCCTCGTCAGGGAACACCACGTATTCCACCGGCACGCCGTTCTTCTTCGCTGCGGCGACGATCTCGTCGGACTCGATCTTGAGCACGCGCGGATCGTTGGCGCCCTGGAGGACCATGAGCGGCACCTTGATCTTGTCGGCGTTGAACAATGGGGAGATGCGGCGCAGGCGGGCGGAGTCCGTCTTGGGATCGCCCATCTCCTTGTACAGCGCCTCGCGGAACGACTCCCAGTACGGCGGGATGCTCGTTAGGGTCCGCACCCAGTTCGAGATGCCGAAGAGGTCGACGCCGACCTTGAACGCATCGGGCTGGAGCGTCACCGCGGCGAGCGTCATGTAGCCGCCGTAGCTTCCGCCGATGATGCCGATCTTCGTCGTGTCTACGTAGCCGAGTCCGGCGAGCATTCGCTTCGCGGCGACGACGTCGCCCAGGTCGGCTTCGCCATGCTTGCGGTCATCCATCTGGAAGAACGACTTGCCGTACCCGCTCGAGCCGCGGTTGTTGATGTCGAACACGACGTAGCCGCGGTTCGCGAGCGCCTGCGTGAGCTCGAAGTAGCCGACCTGTGCCTGCCCTCCGGGCCCGCCGTGCACCATCACCATCGCCGGCGCCTTCGCGTTGGCCGCAGCCTGGTGCGGCTTGTAGAGCACGCCCGGCACCTCGAGACTGTCGTACGACTTGAAACGGACGATCGTCGGGACGACGAGATCCTCGCGCTTCATCTTCGGGTCGAGTGCGTTCGTCAGCCGACGCGGCGTGTCGCCCATCGCGGCAACGTAGAGCTCGGGAGGAACACTCCCGTCGCTGGCGTAGAACGCGATCAGTGAGTCGTTAGGCGCCACTTGCACGCCACGAACGAGTCCTGGCGGCATGCCGGGGAGCGTCACGGGCTGCAGCGTCTTCGCGTCGAGCACCCGCGCGGCGAACTTCGAGTCCTCGTTCACGCCGACGGCGAGATATTTCCCGCTCTTCGAGTAGCTCGCGCCGAGGATGTCCCAGTTCTGCTCGTACACCGGCTTCTTCGAGCCGTCGATGAGGTCGTACGCGCGGAGCGACGCGAACTCACGGCCGCTGTCGGACACGAACAGGAGCTTCGTGCCGTCGGGCGAGAAATCCGCGGGGGAGTTGTTCACCGTCCCGGTGTGCTTCGTGATGTTCGTCGCCGTGTTTTTCTGGAGATCGTGCAGGAAGATATCCTGGTCCGACGTCGTGTAGCTCTTCACGAGCGCGACGTAGCGTTTGTCGCGCGACACGCCGGCGATGTTGTACCCGTCGGTGTTCTTGTAGAGGAGCGTCTTTGCGAGACCGTCGGTCTTCACCTCGTACACGTCGAAGAAGCGCGCGTCACGCTCGTTCGTGGTGATGAAAAACGACTTGTCGTCGCCGGCCCATCCGATGAAGTTCGCCGTGAGCTTCGTGCCCGGCGTGATGTCGGTGACCGCGCCCTCGGGCGTGCGCACGTACAGGTGGGAGAGCTCGTTCCCGCCCTGATCGGACGAGTAGAGGATTCGCCCGTCGGCCGGGAAGTACGAGATCGGGAAGATCGAGTTCGTGGTGGACTTCGTGAGCGGCTCGAGGTCGCCGCCCGCGACCGGGACCGCGTACGCGTTCCAGATGCCGGACGTGTTCGAGCCGACGAGGATCTTTTGTCGATCCGGCGAGAACGAGGCGCCGAAGAAGCCCTTGTTGGCGTAGAAGTCCGCGACCGAATACTGCGTGGGCTTGAACGTCCTGTCCGTCTTATCCGCTTCGCCACCGGCGGCCTGCGGTTTGGATTGCTCGACGCTGCACGCCGCGACCAACGTCGCGAGCATGAGCAGGACTGACGACCGCGTGAGGCTCATGATGCGATCTCTAGTTCGAGGGTGATTGTGGATATAGCGCACGTTGGGTACGTGCAACAGGCCGGATAGCAACTCCTCCTGAAAGTGGCTCGGGTCCGACGGGCATCGCTGGAAGGCTATCCTTTTTTCTGGAACTGCGATGCAGCGGATCAACGCCGAAATGGCCGGATACTGCTTGATGGGACGAGCCCTCACACAACGAGCCTGACTTTTCTAGAAACCGCGTCGGGAAGCTCATGCGTCCCGAGGCCGTTTCATTTCACTTGCGGCTCGTTGCGCGAGCCAGCGTCACTGCAAAGCCGGATCCGGCAGCTTCTGCAACATCCGCTTTATCGTCGTTCCTCGAAAAAGCTTGGCGAGAAGCGATGCTAGTCCCTACCGCCTGCCTCGAAATCGCGATCGCGCCTAACGGTAACCCGCTTGCCCTTGATCGTCGTACTCCGCAGCGCGTCAATGATCCGCTCCGCCATTCGCTCCGGTACCTCGACGAGCGAGAACCGATCGGCAATCTCGATCGACCCGATGTTGCTCGAGTCCACCCGAGCCTCGTTCGCAATGGCACCGACGAGATCCCCGGGACGAACCCCCGACTTCCGCCCCGCTCCAACGTACACGCGCGTCACATCCCAGTCCGACTGACGACCACGCGCGCCCCGGCGTGAGCCTCGATCGTCGCGAGGTTCACGATCACCGCGGGGCTCGCGACCACCCCGGAATTCACGATCGCCTCGCCCAGCCCGTTCGCCCCGTGAGCCGCGCCGTTCCCGGGCGAGGCGCGGCCGCTCTACGAGGCCGGCCTCCGGAATCTCCTCCTCCCCCGCGTCACTGTCTCGGCCGCGCTCATCAGCGAGCTTCACCGCCGCGGCGGCGATGTCTACCACATCGTACTCCGCCGCGAGCGCGTTGACGACGACACGATACGTCTCCAGCGAATCCTCGCCCTCGAGCAGCGCCTCCTCGAGCGACCCGCGCGTGAGCTCGAGCCGCCGCGCCCGAAGGTCCGCGACGGTCGGCACGGTGGCGATCTCGATCTTCTGCTTCGTCACGCTCTCGATGTTGCGGAGAAGGCGACGCTCGCGCGGCTCACACAGCGTGATCGCCACCCCTTCGCGGCCCGCACGCCCCGTTCGCCCGATGCGATGCACGTACGCCTCAGGCGCGGACGGGACGTCGTAGTTCACCACGTGCGACACGTGCTCCACGTCGAGCCCGCGCGCGGCAACGTCCGTGGCAATGAGCAGGTCGGTGGCATTGCCGCGAACCCGCCGCATGACGCGGTCGCGCTGGTCCTGCGACATGCCGCCGTGCAGCGCTTCCGAGCGATACCCGCGACCGTTCAGCGTCTCGGTCAGCTCATCGACCTCCGTCCGCGTGCGGCAGAACACGAACGCGAGCGTCGGTGCCTCCACGTCCAGCACCCTGCCTAACGCAGCGACCTTGTGCGCGCGGGTCACGACGTACGCGGTCTGGCGAACCTTCGGCAGCGCACCGGCTTCCGCACGCTCGACCGGAATCGACACGCGCACCGGATCGGTCAAATGCCGTTCGGCCATCGACCGGATGCGCGGCGGGAGTGTCGCGGAGAAGAGCGCGGTCTGCCGAGCAGGCGGCGCGGCAGCCAGGATGGCCTCGAGGTCGTCGGCGAAGCCCATGTCGAGCATCTCGTCGGCCTCATCGAGCACGACGGCACGGACGGTGCCTAACGACAGAGTCTGCCGGCGGATGTGGTCGAGCGCGCGACCCGGCGTGGCAATCACGACGTCCGCACCGCGCTCGAGCGCCCGGAGCTGACGCCGGATGTCCTGGCCACCGTAGACCGGCACCGCCCGCACCCCGAGCCCCTTGCCGTACTTGTGCACGGCCTCGCCCACCTGCATGGCGAGCTCGCGCGTGGGGACGAGGATGAGCACCGCAGGACCACGGCGCTCGAAGTCCATTGCGGCGTCGTCGGCGCCATCATCAGTCGCGGCGCCTTCGACCACCCCGCCTACAACACCAGCGCCGAGCGCGGCGCGCTGGATGAGCGGCAGCGTGAACGCGGCGGTCTTCCCGGTGCCCGTCGCCGCCTGCCCGAGCACGTCACGGCCGCCAAGAAGCACAGGGATCGCTTCGCGCTGGATGGGCGTCGGCTCTTCGTAGCCGAGCGTCGTTAGGGTAGCAGTGATCCGTGGATCGAGGCCGAGTTCGGCGAACGCGGAGGAGGCGGTAGCGATGGTGTCTTCTGACACAGGGTCGGGCTCAGCTGAGGGAAGGACAACGCGCTAGATGAAGTCTAACGAAGGCTTGCGTGCAATTTGGCGGCCTAACCGTCCTCGGCCGCTTGGCAGCTCCGTCTCCCCGCCGTCCGATTCCCGATTCCCGATTCCCGATTCCCGATTCCCGATTCCCTAGGGATCGTATGCGCTCTGCACCCGAAACTCGTCCGCGTTGCTGACCTCGATGATCGCCTTGAGCGCAAGCCGCTTGTCCGACGTACGCGCGTAGTACGACTCGGCGATCCGATAACCGATGAAATAACCGAGGTCGCCGGGGCGGTCGGCCGTGGCGCTCCCCTGGTTGTAGAGCCACCGGCTCACATCGGTCCCGTGCATGACAGCCTGGAACTCGGTCCATAACGCGTGCTCTCGAGGAAGCGCATACTCGCGCAGACGGGCATTGATGTTCCCCCCGGTGACGAGATACGCGACGAAGTCCGCGCTCCCCTCCATGAGCGCCTGCTCGAGCAGCGTCTTGTTCCGGTGCGTCGCGATGCCGCCAGCACGCCCCTGCAGGATGTGCGTGTGCTCGTGCGCAACGATGACCGGTAGGCTGTCGAGCGGACGCACGTTGTCACGCTGGAACTGTGGCAGCTCGTCGAGCGGCGTCGACGCGGAGATCGCGTAGAACTCGAGGCCCACGAGCATCCCATTCGAGGATGTCGTGCCGCCGGTGCTGAAGCGACCGATGAGGAACGTCACCGGGGGAAAGACTGCCGGAGCGTACATGTCCCGGATCTTTCTGTACCCATCACGGATCCGAGCCTGGACGGCATCATCGGTCGCGAGGCGCAGCGTCGATGCACGAATGTCGGCGAAGTAGCGAGGGTACGCCCGCACCATGGCCGCGAGACTCGCCGCGGTCACCTTGCGCGACGCGATGAAATCAACGAGTCCGGGCGACGCGCGGTCGAGATACTCGGTCTGAAACGGTCCGGTCGCTCCGTTCGAGCCGCCGCTGTCGTAGGCCTTCCAGAAGTGCTCGACGTCGCTCGTGACAAAGACCGCCTGGTCCGGGCTGGCCGGGTTCTGCGGACTGGTCGGTTTGTCGGAGCCGCAGGCTGCGGCGCCGGCGACCATTACGACGAACAACCATCTCATTTCGATGGGCAGAGACATCGAGCGGCATTGGTCGGGGCGACGATAGAACGTACGATCTCGCATCGAATGAAGACAGAATGGTCACGCCCGCCAGACGCGAAACACGATGTCGGCAATCGCGTTGGCACGGGCCGGATTCTTGCTGCGCGGTCCGCCCAGTCAAATGGGTTGGACAACGTCTCAAGTTGTTTCCGATGCGTGTGCTGCTCGTCACGCCGAGCGAGCTTTCCTCGGGCGAAGCGATTACCGCGCTAAGCGTTGCCGAGCGCGTAGTACACCGCGGGGGCGACTGTCGTGTACTCGCGTCGGCCTTCACATACAGTCTTCTCGCACCGCGACTCGGGACGAGAGCGACAAGACTCACGTCGGATCGGGACACGAACGAGGTGCTGTGGCACGCCGCGCTACGCGAGCTCCGCCCCGACGCCGTCGTCTTCGCCGACTACCCGCTCCTTTTCTTCTCCAGCGGCGTCGCGCCACTCGCGGACGATCGCTGGGTCGCACGCCTGCAGGAGCTCGACCTCGTCGCGATCACTCTCGATCATCTCGGCTACGCGCAACGCGTTATGCAGGTCCCATTCGGACCACCGCATCTCAGCATGCATACGGAGATTACGTGCGAGCTACCGGCCCGGATGCGGATCCTACTGCCATGTCCAATGAACGAGCCTCGTCACGTTCCTGGTCGCCGTGGAGCGCCTTTCCGCACATGGGACGTCCCGACTGCAACGCATGACACTGGAGCGGGCGTCGGCGAGGGAGTCACCTCTCCTGATCGTGTTGAGTCGCGCGAGAGCGGGCAGTTGCTCGTGGTACACACGACGCCTAACTGGGCATGGCGAATCGCGAAGAAATGGGAGCTTCCACACTACGCGTTGCTGCCCGCAATTCTGGAGGACTGGTTGAGCGATCTGGGGAGGCCTGTCACCATCATCTCGGTGAACAATGGCGAGCTGCTCACCGAGATCGACACAAAGCACCTGCGCATCCGGAATTCTGGTGTAATGACGCCGAGCGAGTACGAGCGCCTGTTGTCTGCTGCGGACCTCCTGATCACGGACAATGCGGTCTCCGTGACGATTGGCCGGGCGGCATGCGCATTCGTCCCTGTCGCGCTGCTGAACAACTCGCGACGGTTGACCGAGGTTATCGAGGCGGGCGAGCCGGAGGCCGTGCGCGTCGCTCTTGAAATGGAGCGACGACGGTTTGGATCGGTGTTCCGCTACGAGGCGTTTCCGATTTGGAACGCCGAGGACATCGAGCAACTTGGTCTCTTTCGGGACAACTCGGTTACGGGTGTGTTCTCTCGCGTCGAGTTCTTTGGAGGAAGCGTGTCGCGTCAGCAACTTCGGGCGCTGCTCACCGATCCGGAAACGGGCGTCGCACGGGAGATGCGGCAGCGGCGTTACGTCGAGGAGATCGGCAAGCTGCCGGACGCGTACGACGCGATCGCCGCGCTGCTGGCGGGATCCGGCGGCGACGAGAGCACGTTAGGCAGCGGGGCGGCGTGCGTGTACTGATCGTGGCGCCGGTCGAGTCTGGCTCCGGCGAGACGATCACCGGGGTGCACGTCGCCGAGCGGCTCGCTGCGTCGGGGGAGGTCGCCGGCTTTCTCGCGTCGTCGTTCGCGCAGCGCTTCCTCACGCCGGCACTCCGGAGACATGTGTGGCCGTTAGGCGCGAGCGGGACGGAGAACCGCGCCCAGTGGGACCGCGCGCTCGCCGATTTCCGCCCGGACGTCGTCCTGTTCGCCGACTATCCGCTGATGTTCTTTCCGCACGGAAGCGCGCCGCTCGCGCGCGAGCCCGGGTGGGTGGAGAGCCTGACATCCGTCGATGCGCTGTTAGTGACGATGGATCACTTCGGCTTCTCGCAGAACGGCGAGGAACGAGGATTCTTTCTTGGGCCACCGCATCTCGGCTTCTTCGCGCACTACCATATCCCCGCGCTGCCGCCGGGGATGGGGCAAATGCTCCCGTGCCCCATGCATGAGCCCGGCGAAGTCGTTGGTCGGCCGGGACAACCATTCCGGTATTGGGAAGTGCCACTCGGGGTGTCACCCGACGTCCGCGCCGCGGTACGACGAAAGTACGACGTGCGCCAAAGCGAGAAGCTCGTATTTCACTCGGTGCCTAACTGGGCAACGAAGGCAGTCGAACAATTGCGACTTCCCTTCTACCAGTACTATCCCGATCTGCTCGACCTCTACTTCTCGGACCTCGACGCGCCCGTCGTGATCGTTTCAGTGAATGACGGTTCGCTGCTTCGTGCCACACCAGGCTCTTCGGTGAGAATCGTCAACCTCGGGCCAGTACCAACGGCCGACTTCGAGGCGCTGCTGTTAGGCGCCGACCTGGTGCTCACCGAGAACAAGCTCTCGATCTCCATGGGCAAGGCAGTCTGCGGGCTTCAGCCCTGTGCGGTGCTCACCAACAGCCGACGCCTGCCCGACCTCGTCGAGACCTCCGGACCGCGCGTACGCGAAATCATCCTCGCTATGGAGCGTGTTCGACTCGGAGGCGTCTATCAGTTCGCGGTTTTCCCCAGCGTCAGTCCGCAGGACATGGAGACCATCGGATTGTATCGGGATAACCGGCTGGCGCAGGCGTTCGGTGAGCTCGAGGTATTCGGCGGCGATGAGACGCGTGAGGCACTTCGCCGCTTGCTGTTCGAGCCCGCCGACCGCAATGCGCTTCGCGCGCGTCAGCAATCGTACGTCGATGCACTTCGCCTGTTGCCGGATTGTACCCAGGCGCTGTACAATCTGCGGGGCGCGGCTGCAGGGAGTTGACGTGATCGCGACGCAGGTGGTAGAGGGAGTGATCCTGGCCGGTGGCCAGGGGAGCCGGATGGGGGCCTTGGGCGAGCAGTATCCCAAGGCGTTGCTGCCGATCGGCAACGAGCCCGTCATCGTGCATCACCTTCGACTGCTCGCCAGCCTCGGCGTGCACGACGTGTACGTGATCGTCGGCCATCGTGCCGATGACTTCGCCCGCGTGGTTGGCGATGGCACCGCGTACGGCTTGCGGGTCGAGCTCATCGATCAGGGACCGCGACTCGGCAGCGCACACGCGTTAGGCCGTGCTCGATCGCGAGTTCGCGGGCCGTTCGTTCTCTTGTTAGGCGACTACTACTTTGTCGCCACCGCGCCCGAGCGGATGCTGCATCGGCTTGTCTCGGGTGTGTCGGCCATCGCCGTCAAGCGTGAGCACGACGCACGACTCGTGCGCGAAGCGTGCGCCGTGGAGCTCGACGCATCCGGCCGCGTACGCACCATCACCGAGAAGCCTCTTGTGCCGAGAACTGACGCCAAGGGCTGTGGCTTCTACGCACTGCAACCCGAGTTCTTCGACGCCGTGAGCCGCACGCCCCGGACGGCGCTGCGCGATGAGTACGAGCTGACGGTGTCACTCGACTGCCACCTCGCCGCCGGCCACGCCGTGTACGGCGAGGAGATCATTGCGCGCGACGCGAACCTCACACGGCCCGAGGACGTGTTGGAGTGCAACCTCGATTGGCTCACTCGCGTTGGCCGCCAGTCGGTGATCGACGATCAAGCGTATGTAGACGAGGGCCTTCGGCTCGACCACGCGGTGGTGGGCCGCGGGGCTCGTGTCGAAGGGGCAACGAGCCTGGAGGAGGTCGTTGTATTCCCCAACGCGCACGTACGTGATAACGGCGTGCTGCGCCGGTCGTTGGTTACGCCGACCGCGTGCATCGCCTGCGGTAGTTCAGCTTAACGCGCTCCGTTCGCGGGCCGCCCGGCCCGGTTTCACCCCCGCAGCAGGAGGAGATACGCCATGACCACGCCAAACCCGGAAGACTTCCTCACCATCGCCGGTCTGAAAGACAAGGAGTCGCTTCAGTTCGTCGGTCGGATCATCGAGTCGCAGCGAGTTGTGCTCGAAGCACAGCTCACGCAAATGAAGACCTTGCAGGAAGCCGTTCAGGCCCGAATGCAAGCCATTCGCTAAGCCGACTGCAGTGCGGCTTGACGCCCCTCGGTGGTACGTCGGCCTCGCGGCGACGATGCATGATCCCGCGATCGCCATCGTCGATGCCGAGGGGCGTGCAGTATTCGCCGAAGCCACGGAGCGTTGGCTTCAACACAAGCGGGCGTACAACTGTCCAGCCGATGACTTCATTTGCGTGCCTCGGCTCGTGCGTGAATACTGCCCTGCCGATGCGGAGATTGTCGCCGCGATCACGTGGAGTGAGCCGCAGCTCTCGCGGCTCGAGTCGCTCGCGATGGCAGCCCGCGTCGGCGACGGCCGTCCGCTTCGCAGCGATCACGATCCGGGATGGCCATTCCCGGAGTTCGGTCCGCTCGCGACCGCGCTGCGCAACGCGGTGAGCCAGGCGGGACTGAACATCGCCACGACTCTGCAGATCCCGAATCGCGTCACGCTCCGCCACTCTGATCATCACCTGACGCATGCGGCGCTCGCTGCATACACGAGCCCATTCGAGGAATG
This sequence comes from Gemmatimonadota bacterium, assembly GCA_046725585.1. GTDB lineage: Bacteria > Gemmatimonadota > Gemmatimonadetes > Gemmatimonadales > Gemmatimonadaceae > JAJKIV01. The sequence goes on from JBKOYV010000001.1 coordinate 10,795, forward strand.
CGCCGTTGCTGTCATCGACGCGTTCGGCGAACAGGGTTCCGCGAGCTTCTATCACTTTCGCGGCCGGCAACTCCGCGAAGTGATCGGCGCCAATGGCGAGCAGCTGGCACGAGCATCCACTGCGAGCCTCGGCTTCTACTACGCGCGGCTCTGCGCGCTGTGCGGATTCGATCCGGTGAAAGGCGAGGAGTGGAAGGTCATGGGCCTCGCGGCGTTTGGTGTCGTGCGCGACGACCTATGCGAACAGCTTCGACGGCTGATCGCTGCACGGGGCCTGGCTATCGTTGCACCGTGCGATCCGGCCGAAGAAGCAGCGCACGTGCGGACGCTGCGCGCGAAACAGCGCAAGGCAGGAGAGTCGCCACTGTTGGCCGCCGATCTCGCACGGAGCGGCCAGCACGTGTTCGAGGAAGTAATGACCGAGGTGCTGACCGCGCTGCACGCCCGTGTCCCGTCACCAAATCTCGCCCTCGCGGGCGGCTGCGCGCTCAACTCATCCTATAACGGCCGCATCCTCGAGCGAACTCCGTTCGAGCAATTGCACGTGCCGTCGGCGCCAGCGGATGATGGCACGGCGCTCGGGGCTGCGCTCCTCGCGTTCCATCAGGACCATCCCAGCGCCGAGTGTCACCGAGCGAACGCGACACCATACCTCGGGTCGCGGATGTCTCACCAAGCTGTTCGCCACATGGTGGAGCTGGGCGGGCTTCCGCACATTACCCACGCGCCGGACGACGTCCACGAGCGTGCCGCCGCACTGCTCGCGGCAGGACGTATCATCGGGTGGGTCCAGGGCCGCGCCGAGTTCGGGCCTCGCGCGCTCGGCAATCGATGCGTGCTCGCGGACCCGCGCCCACTCGACATGAAGGACCGCATCAATGCCCGCGTAAAGTTTCGCGAGGAGTTCAGACCATTCGCGCCGTCCGTACTCGACGAGCACGGCACGGAGTGGTTCGAGTGCTATCAACCGTCACCCTACATGGAGCGCACGTTACGATTCCACCCTCATGTCCGCGACCGGGTCCCGGCCGTCGTGCACGAGGACGGCACTGGTCGGGCTCAATCGGTGCGACGGGATTGGAACGAGCGCTATTACGACTTGATTGCCGCGTTCGAGCGACACACTGGCATTCCGATCGTGTTGAACACCAGCCTAAACGTGATGGGTAAACCCATCATCCACGCCGTTGAGGATGCGCTCGGGATGTTCTTCACGAGCGGTCTCGATGCGCTGGTCATCGAGGACTACCTGATCGAGAAACCGAGCACCGATCGGTGAGAGGACTGCGAATCCTTTCGCTCGCAGTCATGACCGGGTGCGCATCGGGGAGATCGCCGAGCCCGTCCTCAGCATCGAGGATGCCTGCGGAAGTGTTTCGTGCGGCAATCGTGGGCGACATGCCGTACCAAGCGCCTGGTGACCCGAAGGGCGACTCGATCATGGCGGCGTATCACGCGGTGTTGGACACGATCGGCAAGGAGAACGTCGCGTTCGTCGTGCACATTGGCGACATTACCGGCGCCACGTGCTCGGACTCCCTCTATGCGGTGCGTCTGCGCGAGTTCTCCGCGGTGCCGCATCCGTTCATCTATACGTTCGGCGACAACGAGTGGACCGACTGCGCTCGCGACGGCAAGGACCCGGTCGAGCGGTTGGCGAAGCTGCGTGAGGTATTCACGCAGGGCAACACGAGTCTCGGCCAGCGTACGATGCCGCTCGAGCGGCAGAGCGCGGAGCCCGGGTATGCGAAGTATCGCGAGAACGTGCGATGGACGATGGGCAACGTCCTGTTCCTGACGCTCAGCCTTCCCGGGTCGAACAACAATCGCGGGACGGATACGACGACGGTTCCGGAAGAGTTCAGAGAGCGCAACGCCGCGAACATCGCGTGGCTCCGCGAGGGATTCGCGGTGGCCACGCGGGAGCGCAAACGTGGCGTCGCGGTGTTCATGCAGGCGAACCCGGGGCTCAACACGATCGCCGGTCGGTGGGCACCGCGCCCGAAGCCCGATGGATTCGCGGACTTCCTCAGCGAGTTCCAGCGACTGGCCGTGGCGTTCCGCAAGCCGGTGGCGCTCGTGCACGGCGACACGCACTACTTCCGCGTCGACCAGCCGTTCTCGGACAGCACCACTCGGCTCACCATTCCGACGATCACGCGCGCAGAGACGTATGGCAACCCGAACTTCCACGCCATCGTGATGACCGTCGATCCCGGGTCGCCCAACCTGTTCCGGTTCGAGCCGCTCGTGGTGCCGCTGAACGCTCCGCGTTAGGCGATGACGCCAAGCGACTGAATCACTGATCTACGAGCCTTACATCTCGAGATGTCTGAACCAGCGATTGAGCTCCGCGACCGACCGGCGCGGTCGCGCCTGGCGGGTCCGATGCCGGGCTACCCTGAAAGAGTTCTGAGTTCCCAGTCCTGAGTTGTCAGTTCTGAGTAGGTAGAATTCGACACCGTTACAGCTTCACCAGCCCACCGCAGGTCTCGCCAGCGGAGAGCATCGCGACCAGCAGCAGCGGAAGTCAGGCCGGCCGCCCAATAAGCGATCGGACTGCCGCGAGCGCCCGCTGGACGTCATCCATTGTGTTGTAAATGTGCGGGCTGAACCGCAGCCCGCCGGTGGGCGCCGTCGCGATCCGGTGCTCGCGGTAGAGCGCTTCGTGAAGCGGCCGCGCCTCTCGCCCGTCGAACCGGACGATGCAGACCCCGGCTCGCATCTCGGCGCGAGCAGGGGTGACCATCTGCGCTCCACGGATTCCACGGAGTCCCTCGTAGAGCGCCGTCGCCAGCTCGAGCACACGCGCCTCGATGCGCGCCTCGCCGACACGTTCATGGAAGTCCAGCGCCGCCGCGAGCCCGGCGACGGTCGCGTCATTCCGCTGGCCTAACGTCTCGAACTTGCGCGCTCCCGGAAGCTGCGTCGCGACAGCGCTCCCCCAGCCGACGCCGATGACTCCCGGCCACAGTTCGGCGCATCGCTCCTTTCGCACGAACAGCACGCCGGCTTCCTTCGGACCCATGAACCACTTGTGTGCGCTAGCCGAGTAGGAGTCACACCGCATCTCTCGCGTGTCGCGCCGGAGCGCGCCGAGCGTCTGCGCCCCGTCCACGTGAGCCCAGATGCCGCGCTCGCGCGCGACGGCGCACAGATCCGCGCTCGGAAGCCTGACCCCGGTGTTACTCGAGACGTCCGTGATCGAAAGGACCCGAGTATTGGGCAGTAAGGTCTTGCGAAAGGCGTCGACGATGGCGGCCGTGTCCATCATCGCGGCATTGACCTTCACCCGTCTGACCGAGAACCCGTAGCGTGCGGCTCGCACGTCCCACGCGACGTTGTTCGTGGGGTGATTCTCATCGAACAGGAGCACGTCGTCGCCGGGCTTCAACGGCACACCACCGACGACGATGTTGTTGGCCTCGGACGTATTACGAACGACAGCGACTTCGTCCTCCGCGGCTCCGAGGAAGCGCGCGAGGCGCGAGCGCGTCTCGGCCCAGAGGCGATTGAACTTGTCGCGATTCTGGAACGAGACGTCGGCATCCAAGTCCTGCATGGCCGACGTCACGGCATCCACCACGACGCGCGGAGCCGGGCATAGGTTCGCGGCGTTCATCATGATGAAGCCGTCGCGAACGAGGAACTGCGCCTTCACATCGCGCCAGTACCTTTCGTCGATCCGGTTTGGCGTGACGGGCAGCGCCGGCGGCGTTCGAGTGCCCAGGCGCTCGAGTCCGATGCCCGGCAATACCGCGAGGCTGGCCGTGCCGCTCGCGGCACGTTTGAGGAAATCACGGCGCGTCGCTGCGTGAGATCCCGACATGGCGGTATCCTCTGGATGATTGCCTCTGTGTCATTCCGAGCCGGGCGCCCGCCACACAGGCAGGCAGATGAGGAATCGCGATCCTCCTTGCAGAGGGGCCGGCCTCACGCTTCACTACAACTTGACCAGCCCTCCGTACGTCTCGGGCCGGCGGTCGCGGAAGAACTGCCACACGTTGCGCACCTCGCGAATCTTGTCCAGGTCGAGCTCCGCGGTCACCAGCTCGTCGCGGTCTCTCGAGGCCTGGGCCACGAACTGCCCGCGCGGATCGCAGAAGTAGCTTTGCCCGTAGAACTCGCCGATCCGCCAGGGGTCCTCGTAGCCGACGCGATTGATCGCGCCGACGTAGAAGGCGTTCGCCACGGCGTGCGCGGGCTGCTCGAGCTTCCACAGGTGCTCCGACAGTCCGGCGACTGTCGCCGAGGGATTGAACACGATCTCTGCACCGTTGAGTCCGAGCTCGCGGGCCCCCTCGGGGAAGTGGCGGTCGTAGCAGATGTAGACGCCGATGTCCGCATAACGAGTCTTGAACACCGGGTAGCCGAGGTTCCCGGGCCGGAAGTAGAACTTCTCCCAGAAGCCCGGCGCGCAATGCGGGATGTGATTCTTGCGGTACTTGCCAAGGTAACTGCCGTCGGCGTCGATGACGGCGGCGGTGTTGTAGTAGATCCCCGCGCCATCCTCCTCGTACAGCGGGACGATGATGACCATCTCGTGCTTCTTCGCTACGTCCTGCATGAGGCGCGTGGTGGGGCCGTCGGGGATGCCCTCCACCGCGTCATACCATCGCGTACTCTGCTCGGCGCAGAAGTACGGGCCGGTGAAGATCTCCTGCATGCAGAGGATCTGGACGCCGTCGCGCCCGGCCTGCTCGATGAGGCCCATGTGCTTGGCGAGGTTCGCCTCGCGGATGGTCTCGAGCGGCTCGGCCGTGCTGCAGGCGTGGGACGCCTGAATGAGCCCACATTTGACGATTCGTGGCATCTATGTCGGGAAGCGGGAAGCGGGAAGCGGGAAACGGGAAACGGGAAACGGGAAACGGGAAACGAAGCTGTCATCCCGAGCCGACAGGCGAGGGATCCTCAGGTACCCGTTAGAGGGATCTCGATCGGGACGATGAGGATTCCTCGCTGCGCTCGGGATGACAGGGCGTTGTTCATCGCTCCTCAGGCGGGACGACAGCCGGTCGTCCGCGCATCAGCATGAGGTACAGAACGAAGCTCAACGCGAACGTGATGAACCACGCGTACGAGTAGAGGTGATCGAAGAGATTCGGATTTACGACGGTGCCGCCCGGCACGGAGATCGCGCGGATGAACCCCGGGACCACCGGCAGGATCGCCAGCACGAGCGCGACGATCGCCCGCGGGTTCACGCCGCCGCGATACGTGTACCGCCCTTGCTCGCGGAACAGGTCATCAACGTCCAGCTGCTGCCGCCGCAGCACCCAGTAATCCGCAATCAGTATCCCGCCTAACGCACCCATCAGGCTCGAGTAGCCCAGGAGCCAGGTGAAGATGTACGCGGCAGCGTCGGAATAGAGCTTCCACGGCATCATCACGATGCCGATCACCGCCGTGATGAGTCCGCCCGTGACGTAACTGATGCGGCGCGGGCTCAGGTTCGAGAAGTCGTTGGACGGCGACACGACGTTCGCCGCCATGTTCGTCGTGAGCTGCGCCGCCAAAACGACGAGCGCCGAAAACACGACGACGCCAGCCCCGCCGATCTTCGTCACGAGCACGACCGGATCCCACACCGGCGCGCCGAAGATCACGATCGTCGCGCTCGTGACCGCGACGCCGATGAACGCGAACGCCGTCATCGTAGTCGGAAGTCCCAATGCCTGGCCTAACGCCTGTGAGCGCTGGTTCTTCGCGTAGCGGGTGAAATCCGGGATGTTGAGGCTCAGCGTGGCCCAGTAGCCGACGTTCGCCGTGAGCGCGGCCGGGAAGAGCGTCCAGAACGGCGTGCTGCCCTGCTGCAGCTTCACCGATTCACCGAGGATGCGTCCGAGGCCGCCGCCGCGGTCGATGCCCCACCAGAGGAGCAGCGCCCCACCGCCTAACAACAGCGGCGCCGACCAGCTCTCGAGGACCTTGATCCCTTCGGTCCCCTTGAGGATGATGACGACCTGGATGCCCCAGAAGATCGCGAAGGCGATGGCGGTCTTCCCCGGCATGTTCGCCCAGCCCGGCCACGCGGCAGTGAACAGTGCGTCGAGTGCCAGCGCCCCGATCCAGGTCTGGATGCCGAACCATCCGCACGCGACGATCGCGCGGAGGATCGCCGGGACGTTTGCGCCACGGACTCCGAAGCTCGCCCGGCAGAGGACAGGAAACGACACGCCGTATTTCGTGCCGGCGTGGGCGTTCAGGATCATCGGGATGAGCACGATCGTGTTGCCTAACAGGATCGTGATCATCGCCTGCCACCAGTTCATCCCCTGCGCCATGAGGCCCGACGCGAGCGTGTACGTGGTGATGACGACGCTCATGCCGATCCAGAGCGCCGCGATGTTGTAGGTGGACCAGGTACGACGGTCAGGGGGCGTGGGGGCGAGGTCGGCGTTGTAGAGGGGGCTGTTCGCGATCGAGTCCCTCTCGCCGGCTATCGCGGGAGTGTAGGTGGGACTCTCGACCCCCGTACGCGTCGTCATACGCTCGCCGGTTCGGGACTGGGGACTGGGGACTGGGGACTCGGCCGGGAACCTTCGCTACGCGAGGACGTGTCCGCACCGGTAGAAGCCTCCCGGCCGAGTCCCGAGTCCCCAGTCCCCAGTCCCGGTGTCCGTTTTAGCCACTGTCCGCGGCCAGCGCGGCCAACAACCCGATAATCGTCGACAATCACCTCACCGCGCGACAAGGTCGTCCTCGAGAACCCCGCCAGCTCCCACCCCTCGAACGGTGACCAGTCCGCGTTCGTCTCCATCGTCTTCGGGTCGACCGTGTGCGTGCGCGTCGGGTGAATGATCGCGAGATCCGCATCCGCTCCGATCGCGATGGAGCCCTTTCGCGGCGCCAGGCCCATGATGCGCGCCGGGTTCGTGCTCAGCTTCATGCACATCTCCGCGATCGACAGCCGGCCGCCTAACACGCCGTGCGTGTAGGTCAGCGGCAGCAGCGTCTCGAGGCCGGGCATGCCCATCGGGATCTTCGTCCAGTCGCCCTCCCACATCGCCTTCTGCTCGCGGGTGAACGTGCACGTGTCGGTGGACACGACCGACACCTCGCCGTGCTTGAGACCTTCCCACAGGCGCTCGACGTCCTTCGGTTTCTTGAGCTGTGGGCAGCAGGCGTAGAGGTGTCCTTCCTCGCGCTCGAACACCGAGTCGTCGAGCACGAGGTACTGCGCGCAGGTTTCCGCGATCACCGGCACCCCACGCGCCTGCGCTGCGCGGATGATGTCGGCGCCTTCGCCCGTGGACATGTGGACGATGTACAGCTTCCCGCCCGTCGCCTCGCACCACTGCACCACGCGCTGGATCGCCTCGGCCTCGACGAAGTTGGGGCGCGTCATCGGGTGCAGCCGCGCACCGTACTTCTTCATGAGTTCCGGCGTGTGATGCCGCGCGATGAGCTCGTCCAGCACGCGGGCCGACTCCGCGTGCACGAGCAGCATCGTCCCGTACTCGCGCATCTTTTCCAACGTTCCATAGAGCGCGCGGTCGTCGGACTGCCAGCCCTCCGACTCGTAGATCATGAACTCCTTGAAGGTCGTGAAGCCACGCTTCACCATTCCTTCGATCTGATCCTTGTGCTCGTTCCACCGCGTGATGCAGATGTGGAACGTGTAGTCGATGAGCGACTTCCCCTCGGCCTTCTTCATCCAGTTGTCGGCGGCGTCGTTCAGCGAGTCGCCGGCGTACGGGATCGCGAAGTCGATGACGGTCGTGACGCCACCACGTGCGCCGGCGCGCGTGCCGGTGCGATAGTCGTCGGCCGAGACGGTGCCGCAGAACGGGAGCTCGAGGTGGACGTGAACGTCGAGCACGCCGGGGATGACGTAGTGGCCGGATCCGTCGATTGTCTTCGCTCCCGGCGAGTCCAGTGCGGCGCCTAACGCGGATATCTTCTCGCCCGTAATGCCGACGTCGCCGACGAAACTTCCACCGGGTGTGACGACAGTACCACCTTTGACGATCGTGTCGAGTTTCATATTTGCTCCTGAAACGCCGGGTCATCCCGAGCCGCCAGGCGAGGGATCGTCATCGTCCCGACCGAGGGCTCTCTATCAGGACGTTGAGGATCCCTCGCCTCGCTCGGGATGACAGTTCAGACCCGTGCCGCCTGCTCGGGCGACGCGTACCCTTCCACGATCTCGTACCCACCCTGGTACTCGTCACCGTCGGGCCGGCGGATCTGCGACTGCAGGACCATCCGATCCCGGCGAATGCCGCGGAAGTCCTCGAGCGACGTCCAGCCGTCGGCCGCGTGCTTCTCGACGAACTGATCGAACCCCGCCAGCAGCTTCTTGATGACGTTAGGCCCCACGGCGTGGTCGAGCATCGCCGCAGTGCACACCTGCACCGTCCCGCAGCCTAACAAAAAGTAGGACAACGCCTGCGCGAAGTCCGAAATCCCGCCGATCCCGGAGAACGCCTTGTCCGGGAACGCCTGGCACATGCGTGCCATGTTGCATAACGAGAGCGGCAGGATCGCCGGGCCGCCCAGGCCGCCGCTCGACACGAGACCGTCGACGTTGATCTCGAACTCGAGCGTCTCCGGATCGATGACCGGGATCGACGGGAAGGTGTTCGACGACACGATCGCGTCGGCGCCACCGCGGAAGCACGCCGCGGCTTCCACGACGATGTCGTTCGTCGCCGGCGTGAGCTTCGTCCACACGGGCACCTTCGCCGCGTCCTTCACCGCCTCGGTCACGACGGAACAGAGGCCCTCGTCCTTCCCGATGTTGGACCCCATGTCTTTCCGGTCCATGTGCGGGCACGAGAAGTTGAGCTCCAACCCGTCCGCGCCGGAGTCCTGACACGCCTCGGCCAGGGTCTGCCAGTTACGAAGCTCCTTGTCGTTCCCCGACCCCGCCATGATCGATGCGATGAGCACGCGATTCGGGAACGCTTCCTTGATGCGGCGGATGCGCGGCACCCACCAGTCGAGTGTCTTGTCGGAGATGAGCTCCCAGTTCCAGGACGAGTGGAGGGCGGCGCCGGGTCGCTTCTTCATCGACACGTAGGCGTCGTCGGGCGACGTGCGCATGAACTTCGCCTTCGCGCCCACGACGTTGACGACGGGGTGCAGCCCGATCGTCTTCGTCACCACCCCGCCCCATCCGGCCTCGAAAGCCCGCATGATATTGCTCTCGGACTCCGTGGGCGGCGCGGAAGAGAGCAGGAACGGGTTCTCGAACTCTATGCCCGTGAAGACTGTCGTGCGGTCAACCATAAAACCCCCGTTGGTGGGGACTGGGGACTGGGGACTCGGCAGGGAACCTTCCTTTCGCGAGGAAGCGTCCACGCGGTAGAAGCGTCCCGGCCGAGTCCCCAGTCCCTAGTCCCTAGTCCCCAGTCCCTATGACATCCAGTTAGCCCCCGCCTCGCGATTCCACTTCGTCGTCATCTTCTTCGACTGCGTCCAGAACTCGATCGACCCACGGCCCGTGATGTCGCCGACGCCGAACTTCGATTCGTTCCAGCCGCCGAAGGAGAACGGCTCTCGCGGCACCGGCACGCCGACGTTCACACCGACCATCCCCGCGCTCGCGCGGTCCATCACGTGGCGCGCGACCCCGCCGCTCTCGGTGAACACCGACGCGGCGTTCCCGTACGGCGACTGATTCTCCACCGCGATCGCCTCGTCCACGGTTTTCGTCCTGACGATGGCGAGCACGGGGCCGAACACCTCATCCTGTGCTAGCCGCATGTCCGGTGTCACGTGATCGATGATCGTCGGGCCGATGAAATAGCCGTTCTCCTTCCCCGGCACGAGCACGCCTCGTCCGTCCACCAGCACCGTCGCCCCTGCGTCCTCCGCCTCGGTGATGTAGCGCTCGATGCGCTCCTTGGCTGCGAGCGAGATCACCGGACCGATGTCGCGCCCGGGGACGATGTTGCGCGCGTGCGCCACCATCCGCTCGATGATGTGGTCCACCTTCGACACGGCCACCATGACCGACGCCGCCATGCAGCGCTGGCCCGCACAACCACTCATCGACGCGACGATGTTGCTCGACGCCATCTCGACGTCCGCGTCGGGCATGACGATGAGGTGATTCTTCGCGCCGCCTAACGCGAGCACACGCTTGAGGTTCGCCGTCCCGCGCCGGTACACGACCTTCGCCACCTTCGTCGACCCGACGAAGCTGATCGCCGCGATGCCGGAATGGTCGCACAGCGCTTCGACTGTCTCGCGTCCGCCGTGCACGACCTGGAATACCCCATCCGGTAGGCCCGCTTCACGCAGCAGCTCCGCAATCCGCCCCGCGCTGAGCGGAACGAGCTCCGACGGCTTGAGGATCATGCAGTTGCCGAGCGCGATCGCGTTAGGTATCGACCAGTTCGGCACCATGTTCGGGAAGTTGAACGGCGTGATTGCCGCCACGACGCCCACCGGATACCGCTCGATGCGACACTCCACGCCGCGGCTCACCTCGAGCACTTCGCCCGGCGCGATCTGCGGCAGGGAGCACGCGAATTCGCAGAGCTCCGCCGCCTTGAGGATCTCGGCTCGCGCTTCGCTCGCGACCTTGCCGTTCTCCTCTGTCACGAGCGCCGAGAGCTCGTCGATGTGCTGCTCGAGCAGCGCCTTGTACTTGTAGAAGACCTGGACGCGCTCCTTGATCGGCGTGCGCGACCACGCCGGGAACGCGCGCTCGGCGCTCGAGACCGCGGCGTCGACGTCGTCGCGCGTCGACATCGGGACGCGCGAGATGATGCTCCCGTCGCTCGGGTTGTAGACGTCGATGTAGGGGAGATCGCCGGTGACGAACGAGCCGTCGCGGTAGTTCCGGACTTCCGGGTATTTCATATGTCCTTCGCACCTCAACCCGCGGCCGGCGGGCCAACGCCGGACGGCGTCACGGAAGCGTTCGATGTGGGTTCTTAGCGCCAACTTACCGCGCGCGTCAGCACGAGGCAAAGGCGACTCGGGCGGGGAACGTGCCCGTCGCCGGCCGACCATGCCGCTCATCCTCACGTGACAACGCGCGTCCGACTGCGATCCGCCGGCAAACGCAGCGAACCGCGGATCATTCCGGAGCGGCCTCGCACCTGTCACCTGAAGCGCCCTCTGGCGGAGATCGGACAGCGAGCGAATACTAGAGCTTAGCGGGCGCTAAGCTGCAGACAGGTACAAGCCAATGCCGCGAGATCGGCCACCCACGCGGGCCAGTCCGGACACACCGGGTTGACCTGCGTGAGCAGTCGCCGATCAGGAGTCGCGCTGTGACTCGACACGCTTTCCGCTTTTTCGTGGCCACGCTCGGTGCCGCGATGGGCTGTACGGACCAGCTGCCAGTTGAGCCCACGCAACCCCCCGCGACCCCAAATGTCGCGCCGGCGCCCAGCGTCGCCGAAGGACGGGTGCTCGGGAGAGTTCTCGCGCGCTTCGCGGAAGGCGTTGACGGTGCCCCCGTTGCCGCCGCGCACGGTGCGGAGCTCGATCGCGCGCTCGGACCTGGGATCTGGCGTTTGAAGGTCCCGCCCGGTCAGGAAATCCGCATTGCCGAGGCGTTATCCCGTAATCCCAACGTGGTGTTCGCCGAGCCGGATTACACTCCGCGCCTGCTCGCGCCATGCACGAACTGTTTATTCCCGAACGATCCGGAGTTCGAGCGCAAATGGGACCATCACAACGATGGGGACGTCGACTTCTTCTTCCGGACTCCGACCGGCAAGGTCGACGCCGACATCGATTGGCTTGAGGGATTCAATTATGTCGGTCCCAACTTCGCGGGCGGCGCTCGAATCGGACTGATCGACTCGGGCATTTACGGCGGGCATCCGGATCTCTGCTCCAAGGTCGTCGCGGGACGTGACTTCTTCAACGGGACGCCGACGCAGGTCGACGATCACGGACATGGAACCCATGTCGCCGGCATCGCCGCGGCCTGCGCGAACAACGGGATCGGCGTAACGGGCGTCGCGTACCCGAGAAACATCTCGCTTCTCGCCGCCAAGGTGTGCGACGCGTCGGGCGAATGCACAGCCTCCGCCATCACCGAGGCGATCTACTGGGCGGTCGAAAACGGCGCCAACGTCCTCAACCTGAGCCTCGGCGATACGGTCCGCTCGCAGAGCATACGTACCGCGCTCCAGCAAGCGGTGGCGAATAACGTGCTTCCCGTTTGCGCGGCCGGGAACGACGGACGCCGACGCATTTTGTATCCTGCGGCCGATCCCGAGTGTGTGGCGGTAACGGCCACCAACTGGGGAGATGGGCTGGCGAGTTATTCGAACTACGGACCCGAAGCGGACGTCGCGGCGCCAGGTGGCGACGTGGAAGATCCGTTCCTGGGAACGAGCTTCATCCTCTCGACCTCGAACGACGGCGACTACGTTCCCAATGTCGGCACGTCAATGGCCGCGCCGCAGGTCTCAGGGCTCGCCGCACTTCTCTTCGCGGCCGGCATGACGAACGCGGCCGACGTTCGCGCCAGACTCCAATCCACTGCCGACGACCTCGGCCCAGAAGGCTGGGACGAGAAGTTCGGGTATGGCCGGATCAACATGTTCCGGGCCGTCGATGGGTTGTTGGGCGACGGTTGGCAGAACGCGGTGCCTAACGCCGCGTTCACGTACAGCCCGGCGGCGCCGGCGACTGGGGAGACGGTGAGCTTCGACGGGACCGGCTCCGCGGACCCGGACGGCTCGATTGCGACCTACGCGTGGAACTTCGGCGACGGCGAGACGGCGACCGGGGCAACGGTGCAGCACGCGTACGCGGCAGCTGGGAGCTATGTGGCGACGTTGACGGTGGCCGACGACATGGGAGCGACGGCGCAGGCGACGCGTACGGTGGCGGTGAGCGCGACGCCGGGCACGCCGCGACCCCAAGCGGTGCTGCGGTTAAGCGCGGGGAGCCTGAGCGGCCTAACGAACGGCGACGCGGTGGGGAGCTGGCCGGACCCGGCGACGGGGCGCGTGGCCACCGCGCCGACCACTGCGGCCCGCGCGATCTACAAGACCGGGCAGACGCCGACGGGGTCCGCCGCCGTGCACTTCCAGGGCGACGACTACTACGAGGTGCCTGACGAGTCGGCGCTGGAGCTCGACCAGAGCAGCACCGTGATCGCGGTCGT
>JBKOYV010000017.1:0-5263 GCA_046725585.1 Gemmatimonadota bacterium
GCCCGGCTCGTCTGCTGCCGCGATCGCCTCCTTCAGCTGCTTGCCTAACGCCGCCCGGGCCTCGCGGTACTCATCGAGCTTCGAGTCGGCCTCCAGCAGGTTCGCGTCGAACTGCGTCTTCGTGTACCCGGGCTCGATGACCGAAATCCGGATGCCCCTGGTGCGCAGCTCGTGGTCGAGCGATTCCGAATACCCTTCGATGGCGTGCTTGGTGGCGGAATAGAGCGCGTTGTACGGCCTCGGCAAGAATCCCAGAATGGAGCCGATGTTGATGATGCGGCCGCTCCCTTGGCGTCGCATGTGGGGCACGACGGCACGCGTCATCCGCACGATCCCGAAGAAGTTCGTGTCGAAGATCGACCGGGCCTGTTCCATCGAGCTCTCTTCCGCTCCGGCGGGCGCCACACTGAAGCCGGCGTTGTTCACGAGCAAGTCGATGCGGCCCTCCAATCTCATGACTTCGCTGACAGCGGCTTCGACTGACTCATCGCTCGTCACGTCGAGCGACAGCATTTCGACTGTGCGGTGGCCCCCATGTCCTCCGCGTCTGCTCGTGCCGTAGACCCTGTAGCCAGCCTGCGCGAGCCGCGCCGCCGTGGCTTCGCCGATGCCGGACGACGCGCCCGTGACGAGCGCGGTCTTGCTGTTCGTCTTCATGATGTCCTCACTGTGATGTCGTTCATTGTGGCTCTGTGTATGATGCACATCATATTTCTGCTCGAGCGAAAGTCGGCATGGTGCAGATTTAGTTAGGCGCCGCGGGGGGCGAGGTGCTTCAGCGCCGCCTCGCGCACCGCGTCGGACAGCCGCGGGTCATCGACGGCGCGGGCGAGCACCAGAGCGCCGACTGCCGTGGCCACAGTGACGAGTGCGCGCTCGTGCGCCCCCGGCTGCCCCCAGTCGGGCGACTCCCGGGCGACGAGGTCGATCATCTCCTTGATGCGACGCGTAGCGGCGCGCCGCACTGCGGGCGCCTGGCGCGGCATCTCCGAGCCGAGCGCCGCGACGGCGCAGCCGGTCTCCACACCCTCGACGTGCTCCTTGGAGAGGTAGGCCTCGAGCATCGCTCGCAGCGCCCGCTTTGGCGGCGCAGCGGCGGCGGCGCGCGCCACCGCGGCCACGCCATCGGCGCCGGCGCGGTCGGCCGCCTCGGCGAGCATCGCCTCGCGCGAGGCGAAGTGGGCGTAGAAGCCGCCGTGCGTCAGGCCGGCGTCCTTCATGATTTCGGCGACGCCGGTGCCGCTGTAGCCGCTACGCCGAATGGCGCGCGCGGCGGCCTCGACGATGCGTTCGTGAGTGGCGTCTTTGCGATTGGGGGCGGCTCGTCTCATATATGACGATCATCATACACAAGTCCGGCCAGGAGCGCAATACCGTTACAGCTGACAGAGGCGCGTCGCCGTCGTTTGCTTCGTCGACAGAGGACGTAAGCCTGCTTATCGCGCCCGTGATCGACGGCGCATCGGAGCAACGGCGCTGTTCGAGATCGCACGCGAGCTGGTCACGCGGAGCCGGCCAGCGCTGGACGGTGTGCGAGGCGCCGCAGTTTCGCCGCAGTTTCTCCGGACATGAGCGGGCATTCTTGCCATCCTGAGCGGGCGCCGATGCTCGCTAAGTGGCCGTAACCGGGCAGGTTACCCGGAGTCGACGCCTATCCACCCCGACTGTTAATTAATCAGGAGGTCGGTGGTTCGAATCCACCCGCCCCAGTCCAACCTAACGATCGGCCTCGTAACGGTTTCCGTTGCGGGGCCGTTTATCATCCAACGAGCGCGAGGTGCCGTTTCTGGCGCCGTTTCTCGGGGCGACCCTGGCGACCGGGGCGTCGTCACCGAGGGCCACGATCGAGCAGCTTCCTGGGCTGGTCCAGCACGCGGCGGAGCGTCTCGTGATCGGCCTCCTGGTAACACGTCAGCAACGTCTGCAACGTCTGCGTGCTCTTCCAGGCCCCGGCGGCCGCGACGTCCTTGATCGGGTGATGCTTCCGCTCCGTCGCCCGGCACGCGTGCCACTGTGTGATGACGTGGTGGAATCGGTTTCCCGGCTGTAAATCCTATGCGGGCTTTTCGGGTCGACGAAAGCCCGGGTCGAAACGCGTACCATCCATCGCATCGGCCGGTCGTCCGTAGCGGCCGGTCGTCGTGGCGACGCATACTCTCCACTCCGGTATCGGGGCCGTGACTGCTCCGAATGCAGCAAGCCTCAGCGGCCGAACCGTGTCGCACTTCCGGGTGCTCGAACCGTTGGGCGCCGGGGGCATGGGCGTGGTCTATCGCGCCGAAGACGTAACGCTCGGGCGTATGGTGGCGCTCAAGTTCATGCTCCCCGATTACGCGATCGACGAGACCGCCGCGGCGCGGTTTCTCCGCGAGGCTCGCTCCGTCGCGATGCTGGACCACCCCAACATCTGCACGGTTCACGAGGCCGGGAAGACCGATGACGGTCACCTCTTCCTCGCGATGAGCTATTACGTGGGGAAGACGCTGAAGGACCGCCTAACGAGCGCCGAGGCGTTGCCCGTTGCACAGGCGCTCGACATCGCTGCTCAGATTGCGCGCGGCCTGACGTGTGCCCACGCCGCGGGGATCGTGCACCGCGACCTCAAGCCCGCGAACGTGATGCTGACCACGGACGGAACGGTCAAGATCCTGGACTTCGGGTTGGCGAAATCGCGGGATCAAGCCGTGACCGCCTCCGGGATTGTCATGGGAACGATCGCGTACATGTCGCCGGAGCAAATGCTCGGCGAAACGGTTGACGGGCGCGCCGACCTCTGGAGCCTCGGCCTCATGCTCGTCGAGATGCTGACCGGGAGCCACCCGGCGGGCGACGACCACGCGTCAGGGACACTCGCCCGTCGTATCGAGGCGCGGCACCCGGGCACCATGACTCCGCAGGTCGGCCCCGCGCTAACGCAGCTCGTCGAGCGACTCACGAGACGAGATGCCGCGAAACGCTACCAGACTGCAGTGGACGTAGTGGCCGATCTCAACGCGCTTCGCGAGCGGATGGCGAGCGCACGGGCCCGCGGACCGGCGAGCAGTGCGGGACGGAAGCGAGTGGCGTTAGGTCTCGCCGGTGCCGTCGTGGTCGTGGCCGGCGCGGCCGGGGTTCTCCGCTGGGCGGGCACGGCGCGCTCCGTCGGGACGCAGGCGCACTCGCTGGCGGTCTTGCCACTCAAGAATTACGCGGGACCTGATCAGGAGTACTTCGCTGACGGGATGACCGACGAGCTCACCAGCACGCTGACGAAGATCGAAGCGCTCCATGTCATCGCGCATCAGTCCGTCCTGCAGTTCAAGGGATCGATGCTACCCGCACCGGAGATCGCGCGAAAGCTGAACGTGAAATACCTGCTCGAGGGCTCGCTGCGGCGCGAGTCGAGCCTCGTCAGGATCACGGCAAGTCTCGTTGACGCCGCGGACAATAGGCAGGTGTGGAGCAGAGTGTTCGAGGATGATCGGCGAGACGTGATGCAACTGCAACAACGAATTGCGTTGGCCATTACTCAGGGGATCGAGGTGACGCTCACTGCGCAGGACCGCACACGACTGGCGCCTGCTCATGTTCCCACTCCGGAAGTCCACGACCTGTACTTCAAAGGAACCCAGGCTCGCCACGAGGCGAACCTCACGGGAGACTTCAGCAAAGCGATTGGCTACCTGACGGAAGCGGTCGAGAAGGATTCGCTTTACGCGGCTGCGTTTGCGGGGCTCGCCTCCGCCTACCTCGGCACCAGCGACACGACGCGCGCCCGAGCGTTCGCCAATAAAGCGCTGGGTGTCGATTCGACGGTCGCCGACGTGCACATGGTCCGCGGGGTGATCCTGCAGTTTCTCGATTGGAACTTTGGGGGAGCGGAGAGCGCGTTTCGCGAGGCCATCCGTCTCAACCCCGGCGACGCGGAAGCGCATCACGAGCTCAGCATGCTTCTGTCGCGGCTGAAAAAGCTCGACGAGTCGCTGGAGGAGAGCAGGAAAGCAATCGCGTCCGCACCTACTGTTGCTCGGTTCGTCAACGGTATTGGCGAGGTGCTGGCATTCAGCGATGACAGTGTGAAGCACGCCGAGGCTCTCGCGATCGCAAACCGGTTGCTGATCATGGACTCGACGAACGCCGCCGCGCGCGGGTTGCGTGCCTTCGCATACGAGCAACAGGCGCGGTGGGACGACGCGACGACAGCATGGGCCGCGTGCGTTCGCCCCGGAGCGGCCGTTTGCGGCGCCGACGGCTTCGCTCGAATTGGTTACATCCACGGCCTGAGGGGCCGTGATAGCCAGGCGATGCAGATCCTGAACACGCTCAAAGCCCGCGTGGACGAGCGCGATCGTTCCGGCACGCAGGGGGACCTCGCGAAAGATGTGGCGACGGTTTACATGGGACTTGGAAAGCGGGAAGAGACGTTGACCTGGCTGGAGCGTGCAGCTGAGTTGCGCTCGGGGTGGATGCTGTATCTGGCGATCGACCCGACGTTCAAGCCGCTGCATGCAGAGCCGCGTTTCCAGGCCCTCCTGAGAAGGATTGGCCTGCCAGATTAGACGGCCCGCGTCCGTCGGGCGCAGCCAGATGACTATGGCATTTCGGGCGCCTGAGGCCGTGCTGCGTGTTTGGTTCTTCGCGCGAACCTAACGTTGGACACGGCAGTCGCGCAGTCGCCGTGAGCGATGTGGTGCGGTTTCTGACGCCGTTTCTCGCTGCATTTTCCGGCACCGATGCTGGGAAACTCCGGCGCCGACGCCCGGTCTCCCTATGAAAGTCGGCAATTTGATGGTTAGTGGTGCTCGGTGTGCTTGCCTGTTAATCAGGAGGTCGGTGGTTCGAATCCACCCGCCCCAGTTCGTTGTCCCGCATGCATTTACGCGTGCGGGACTTTTTCGTTCTTGTGAGCCGTGCCGTAGTTTCGCCGTAGCTTCTCACTGCGGCCCGGCGAGTTTTCGCTCATGCAGCTTCGTCGGCGAGTCCAGCACCGCGAGCACGCCCGCGTCGTCCGCGTGTTGGTAGCACGTTTCCATCGTTTTTCGATCGGCCGATCCGCCGGCTTTCATCACATCGACCGCCGGCAGGTGCCTCCGCTCAGTCGCCCATTTGCGCCGGTAACAGTGCCACAGCCCGCCGTCGAGCCAGCAACCTCGCACGCGCTTCCTTCTCGGCGCGAGTCCGTTCCGTGTTCATGCGATACGCTGGCGCCTCCGTCTTGTACCTAGTCCACAACGCGTCCAGCGTGAGCGTGGGGAGCGGAGCGGCGACGTCGCCCGCCTTCACC
>JBKOYV010000299.1:0-8701 GCA_046725585.1 Gemmatimonadota bacterium
ATCAAAGATGGCGCGCTTGCCCGTGGCCAACGCCCGTCCGTCTCGTATACCGTTAGGTGTCGATCCGCAAGTGATCCACGAGAGTATTCACCATGACTACGACCACTGCACCACGAAACATCCTTCACTGCATCGGCAACACGTCGCTCGTCCCGCTCACCAACATTGTCCCGACCAACGGCGCCCGGATTCTGCTCAAGGTCGAGAGCGAGAACCCGACCGGCAGCATGAAGGACCGCATGGCGCTCGCGATGATCGAGGCAGCCGAGTCGGACGGTCGCCTCGCACCCGGCGGCTCGGTCGTGGAATACACCGCGGGAAGCACCGGCGTGTCGCTGTCGCTCGTGTGCGGAGTCAAGGGGTATCCGCTGCACATCGTGACGTCCGACGCGTTCGCGCAGGAGAAGCTCGACCACATGGCACTGCTCGGCGCCAGGCTCCGCGTTCTGAAGAGTGATGGCGGCCGGATGACGGAGAAGCTGACGCGCGACATGATCGAAGCCGCACGCATCATTACCGAGGAGACCAACGGCTTCTGGACCGATCAGTTGAACAACCGTGACCAACTCTCCGCCTATCGAGTGATGGCGGAAGAGATCTGGTCGCAGACCGGCGGTGAGATCGACGCGTTCGTGCAGAGCGTGGGGACGGCAGCGTCACTTCGCGGCACCGCGGAAGGCCTCCGCGAGCGGAAAGCCGACGTGCGAGTCGTCGCTGTGGAGCCGGCGGAATCCGCGGTGCTCTCCGGTGGTCCGGCCGGTGCTCACAAGATCGACGGGATAGGAGCGGGCTTCGTCGTCCCGCTGTGGCAGGACGGAATCGCAGACCGGATCGAGCGCGTGGCGACGGAGGACGCGATGGCTATGGCCTTCCGCCTCGCGCGAGAGGAAGGGCTGTTCGCCGGAACGTCCACCGGAGCGAACGTCATCGCCGCGCTCCGCCTGGCGGAGCAGCTCCATCCTGGCGCGACCGTCGTGACGATCATGTGCGACACCGGGATGAAGTACCTCAAGAGCTTTGGTGCGAGGCTGACGCGGTGACGTTCGCCGTTCGACACGCCAGAATGTACGGAACCGCGTTCTTGCGGCCGTTCGCGCGATGGCGTTACTTGGACGTCTCTCGTTACGGAGCCTCTCGTGACACGTCCGTTCGTGATCGCGCTGGCGCTCTACTCGGTCGGGACCGCGCACGGCGCTTCGGTGCCGGCCCCTATTCCGAGCTCCGCCTCCGCCGAGCAGATCCGCATCAACGACAATCGCGCTGCTGCCGGTACCCTTCGCGATGGCGTGCTGACGATTCGTCTCGACGCTCGGATCGGCGAGTGGCATCCGGACGGTGACGCCGACCGGGGCATCACCGTCGCGGCGTTCGCGGAAGAAGGAAAAGCACCGCAGATCCCGGCGCCGCTCATCCGCGTTCCGAAAGGGACCGAGATCCACGCGTTCGTGCGCAACTCGCTCGCCGACAGTACGCTGGTCGTGCACGGCCTCTACACACGTGGCGCCGCCGGTTCCGACACGTTGCAGATCAAGCCGGGTGAGGTGCGCGAGGTTCGCTTCCGTGCCGGCCTGCCGGGCACGTACTTCTACTGGGCAACCACTGGCGCCACCATGGCGCTCGGCGTTCGCGGGCCGGCGTCGCAGCTCAGCGGCGCGTTCGTCGTCGACACCGGGGCCACGTTAGGTACGGCGCGCGACCGCGTATTCGTGCTCGGGGTCTGGACCCCCGGAGATAACACGGGCTTGGTCGGACGCAATGACGTGAACCGGTTCGTGATCAACGGCAAGTCGTGGCCCCACACCGAGCGGCTCGCCTACACCGTCGGCGACTCTGTGCGGTTCCGCATAGTGAACACGAGCGTGGTGCCTCACCCGATGCACCTGCACGGCTTCTACTTCAACGTGGACTCGCGTGGCAGCGAGCGCAGCGACACAGCATACGCTGCCAGCTCCCCACATTTCGTGGTCACGGAACGGGTCGCTCCAGGCCGCACAATCTCGCTCACCTGGGTGCCCGAGCGAGCAGGCAACTGGATGTTCCATTGCCACGACAACTACCATGTGCTCCGCAATCGCCCGCTCGACGGCTCCCGGCTGCCGGCTGAGCAGCTGATGCACGTGAACAATCACGCGCTCGAGATGATGGGCGGGCTGGTGATGGGAATCGAAGTGCGCCCGAACGGCTCGCTGGCCTCGCAACCTAACGATCAAGCCCGGCGTCGGCTCCGGCTCGTGGCGCGCGTCGACTCGGGCGGCACTGATAGCGAGCCGGCATACGGCTACGTGCTGCAGGACGGCAAGTCGACGACGCCGACGCGTTCTCCGCTGCTCCCCGGCCCCACGATCCTTCTCAAGCGCGGCGAGCCGGTGAGCATCACGGTGGTGAACGAGCTGCCCGAAGCAACCGCGGTCCACTGGCACGGCATCGAGCTCGAGAGCTACTTCGACGGCGTCGCGGGGTTCAGCGGCGGTTCCGGGAGGGTATCGCCCGCCATCGCGCCGCGCGACTCGTTCGAAGCACGCTTCACTCCGCCGCGCGCCGGCACGTTCATGTATCATCCCCACGCCGACGAAGTGCGACAGCAGGAAGCGGGATTGTCCGGCGCGATCCTCGTGGTCGACAACCCCGATGCGTATGACCCGGTGCACGATGTCGTCCTGTTGGTGAGCTCGCCGCGTCGCGATGCGGACGGCGAAACCGTGTTCCTCAATGGAACGAACGCCCCGCATCCGCGAGACATGCGCGTCGGCGAGCGCTACCGCCTGCGGCTCGTGAACATCCACACATATCGTCCGAGCATGATCGCGCGTCTCATGCGCGATTCGACGCTGCTCGAATGGCGAGCGGTCGCGAAGGATGGACGCGACCTCCCGCCCGACCAGGCGACTATGCGCCGGGCGCAGCAGCAGTCCGGCAACGGCGAGACGTACGACTTCGAGTTCACGCCCACCGCACCGGGCGATCTTCGATTCACGATGTCGAGTGCGGCCGGGGCGCTTCTCGTCGCGATGCCGATCCGCGTGCGCTGAGCCAGCCTTACCAGCGGCGGTTCTCGAGCGAGCGGACGAACGTTACGGCGTTAGGCATCGCCCGGCGCACGTCGCGGACGACGCGGTCCGCCTCATCGGTGCCGACGTGAAACGCGACGACCTGCCGCGGCCGGATCCAGCGCTCGATCACCCGTCGCCCCTCGTCACTCGTGACCTCCCAGCTCGGGATGAGCGCGACGTCGATCCTCGCGGTGTCGAGTCGGAATGGCGCGAAGTTCGCCTCGCTCACGTCCGTGTCTCCGACGTGCAACACGCGCCGGCCGCCGATCTCCACGATGTAGCCAAGGTGCTCGACGGCGGTGTGTCTCGTGCCGGTATGCGGGAGCCCGAGCAGCTCGACCCCGATCCCCGCGACTACCTCGCGTCGTCGAGTGCCCGGCACGGTGGTGCGCGACATGATCCGCGGCGCACGGAGCTCCTGCGGTGAGAGCTGAGCACGCAGGCTGTCGATCACCTGCTGGGACGTGAGCAGCGTCGCACGCGGATTGGCGCGCAGGTGCGCCGCCATGGGCACGGGATGGAAATGATCACCATGGCGGTGGGTCACGAGCACGACGTCCACCGAATCGAACGGCGCGCGTGCACGTTGAAGCGAGGCCTGAGTCGAGTCGGCCGGCACGGCGTACTCGGGCCCATACTTCAGGAAGAATGCGTCGATCAGCACCTTCTTCGTGCCTGACGAGAGCATGACGCCCTCGTTGGCGAGGAACGTGATCGTTACGCCAGTGGCTTGAAGCGGTGAGCTCACCCGCCGCGGTGCGGCCGAGCCTATCGTCGCGAGGAGGAATGCGGGGGCGAGGATCGCGCGTGGTCGATTCGTGTTCATGCGTGGTCGACTTCGTGGCGTTGGTATACGACTATTCGACTGACGCGTTGAGCCTCTCAAGGCAGGCGACCGGAACCGGACACATTCGTGTCCGTTTCCTGACCTTGAACACCTTCGTCATCATGCGCATTTCGATGCTTGGGTCTGGCAACATGGGCAGCGCCCTTGGGGCGTTGTTCGCGTCGGCCGGTCACTCGGTCACGTACAGCTTCTCGCGCGACCCGGCGAAGCTCGAACGGCTCGCGAGGTCCAGCGGCCCGCGCGCTCGTGCGGCCTCACCCGCTGACGCGGTGCGCGACGCCGACGTCGTCGTGCTGGCCGTCCTGTGGCAACAGGTGCCGCGCGTGCTCCGCAGCGCCGGGAACCTGCGCGGCAAGGTCTTGATCGACTGCACGAACCCGCTGACGCCGTCGGACGATGCGCTCGCCGTCGGACACCGCATGTCGGGCGCCGAGATCGTCGCGCGGCGGGCGCGCGGGGCGCTCGTGGTGAAGGCGTTCAACACGACCCCGGCTGAGCTGCTGCGAGCTGGCGTGGACGTGTTACCGGAACGGCCGGTGGTGTGCTATTGCGGCGATGACGCTCGCGCGAAACGCGTCGCCGCGCGACTCATTCGGCAGCTTGGCTTCGATCCGGTGGACTGTGGCGCGCTCGTGAGCGCCCGCTACCTCGAGCCGCTCGCGATGCTCGTCGGGGAGCTCGCGTATAACCAGGGCCGGCGCCCGGAGGTCGGCCTTCGAGTGCTCCGCCCCGGTCGACGCCCCGCACGCCACGCACGTCGTTAGGCATTCCGAGCCGTAGCGGCGCGCGCGGCGTCCGCGCGGATACTACGCGTTCGGCCTGATCTCGACGCGTCCCTTCGGACGGTCGCCGCGATCGGCACCGTACACTTTACCGCCCTGCTGCGTCAGCTCCGAGCGCAGCCGTTCTGACGACGCATCGTCAGCCTCGACGGCCACGAGGACGCCGCCGCGCTCGACCGTCGATCCATAGAACTCCGCTTCCTCGCGCGAGTATCCCGCCTTCGCAAAGGCGCCTGCGAGCGCGCCGGATGCGCCGCCTACGATCGCGCCCGAAGCGATTGCGCCGCCGGTCGCCCCTAGCGCCGATGCGAGCACTCCGGCGGTGATGAAGGGTCCCACGCCCGGAATGAGCAGCGCAGCCAGGCCGAAGAGCGTGCCTACTCCTGCACCGGCCAGCGCTCCCTTGCCGACGCGCTCTGCGGTCTTGTCGTCGGCTGGGGCCTTGGTGACCTCGACATCATCGGGGCGGCGCGAGACGATCGACATTTCGGCATCGGTGATGCCGTGGCGCCGGAGCTCGCTGATCGCGCGCTCGGCCTGCGTTTGGTCTTCGAAGACTGCAGTGACACGTGCCATACGTGCATCCTCCACCAGCTGGTGATTCCGCTCGCGCCAGGATCGTACAGAGTCGAGCCGAAAGACGGACGTGTCCGTTTCGAGTGGACGGGCACATCCGTAGCTGGCCACGACGTTCGGCGCGCGAGGACCGCTTACACGAATCGTGCCGAACCTGCCGAAGCGCTTCGAGATTCGGCCATTGACGCGCGCAGCGTTAGGCCGGCTGAGCGCCTAACGCGGCTTCGCCGAGTCGCAGCGCGCGCAGTCGAGCTCGATCCCCAGCCGCGACTCCCGCCCTTCCGGCGTAGTCACCCACGGGCGAACCTGCCACGGCGGGTCATGCCGGACGTGCTGCGTGTGCCCGCAACGAAGCTCAGCCACCCAGTGACCTTCCTCGTCCTGATGGTAGCCTACGATGGGCTGCTTCACCCTGACGTCCGGCTTCGAAGTGGATTCCGCGAGCAGCTGGGCGATCGGCGGTCCGGCACGTGCGCGGCGAAGCGGGCGCTACGGCGCCAGCGCCCACACGGTCAGGTCGCGCAGCGCCGTGCGGCTCATCCGGCCACGCATGGCCCGCACCACCGAGTCGAGCTCGAACAGCTGACCAGGGTGAAGCTCGAGGCTGTGCTCGTCCGGCTGGTCCACGGTGCCCTCGGGATAGTCGCGAAACGCCGTGCGCGTGTTCTCGATGTGCGCGCCGAGCAGCCGTGTCACGGCGTGTGTCCGCGTGAACTCCGCAAGCCGGTCGACGCTCTGCGCGAAAGCCGCGGTATCGCGAACGTACAGGCGACCCGGGTAGAACGTGTCGCCCGTGAGCAGAATGCCCGTGCGGCGATCGTAGATGGCGATGCTCGCGGCCTGGTGTCCGGGGATCGCGATCACGTCCAGCACGCGGTCCCCCAGGTCGATGGCGCCGAGGTCTGTCGGCCAGCGCGTGACGCCGAAGAACGCCCGCACCGATGCGCTGTCGCGACCAACGACGGTGGCGGCCGGCCGGTGCACGAACTGGCTGTCGCCGGCAACGTGATCACTGTGTGCATGACTATGGGCGACGACGAGCTGAATCGAATCGCCAGCGCGACCGTGCCGAGCGAGCCACGCCCGGATGAGTGTGTCCACGGGCGTCGCGACGTCGACGCGCCCGGCGCCGGTGTCGAGCAGCAGCGCTCGGTCACGCCCGAAGACCAGGTACAGGAAGGGCTTCTCGAAGTTCGTGCACGCCGCCTGCCGGAGGATGAAGAAGTCCGCGTTGTACGCGTGCACGCGGAACGGCGCCGCGCCCCCGCAATCCGGGCCCCCTGCGTAGAACGTCGGAGGAAGGCTCCCTGACTCGAGCGGCGACGGCGACGGCCGCCCGCGCGTGCAGGCGACACCTATCGAGGCCGCTGTTATCGCCGCGACGATCAGGCGACGACGGCGGCCGACTAGTGGAGTGGTTGCCAGGTGTTGATAGCAGGCGGGAACAGCCTGTATGGCAGAATTGCCATGGGCGCACTTCGTTTGCGAGCGAGAACGACTTCGGTCATTGCAATTCTGCCATATCGGCCCATCCCGCCTGCTATCAACACCTCCCACGTGGTCCACTAGTCGGGCCGGCACGCCTAACGCCCGCGCAGGATGGCCAGCGCCTTCTCGATCCCGGCGTCCCTCCCGGTCGCCCTCGCCGCCGGTGTGAGGCTCTCGACCGTCACGTCCGGGACGATCCCGACGTTGTCGAAGCTCTTGCCGTCTGTCATGAACCGCTCGTTGGCGAGTCCGAACCGCCAACCGTTAGGCAGCGTGCGACCGAGGACGTCGGAGAAGACGCCCTGGGTAGTCTCGCCCACGCGGATGATCTTCGGCTTCCGGTTCATGAGCGCCTGCGTGAACGTCTCCGCCGCGCTGATGCTCTGGACGCCGGTGAGCTCGACGACCGGCCCGCGGAAGCTCGGTCGTGTCGTCGGCTGGACGACCGAGGGCTGCTCTGCGGTCCAGCGGGTCGGGTCGGCCGGGTCGCTTCGCGCTTGTTTGGCATACGCGGTGTAGGGCGTGCCCGTTAGGCGTCGCGCGATGGCAATGCCGTACGGGTCCGCACCACCCCCGTTGAGCCTGACGTCGATGACCAGTCCTTTCCACCCTTGCGTGTTGGCGAACGCCGTGTCGAGCCCGGCCTCGAGCGCGGCGAGGCCGGGCTCGAACGCACCGTCCTTCGAGTACCCGCTGAACCCGCGGATCCGTAGATACCCGACGTCGGGCCCGAGCATGCCGAACTCCACTCGACCCTCGCAGAAGCGCTGGAGTGGGCTCGTTAGATGTGCCGACACGAGCGCATACCCCGAGTCGCGCGCCTCCCGCGTCTCCAGGAAGCTGGGAGACTTTCTGACGCCACCGAAGTTCCGGTTGATTTCCCTGGCGCCGATGTAGGAGTGCGCGTCCTTGAGAGGCGAGATCATCCCCGAGAGAATGTCGAAGAGCTGTTCCGGCGTCGTGGCCTCGGTCACGCGCGGCCGGTTCGCGGCGACGACCGCCGCCCAATCCACCTGCTTCTCACGGAAGAACCCGTACTGCTCGGCCCAGGTTTGTGCGAAGACGTCGAAGTTCGACAGTGGTGTGTTGGGCGTGGGTGTGTCGCAGACCGCGGGCTTGCGGTCGATGCGGTGGACGATCATGTCCGACGCCGCGTACGCGAGGTGCACGCGTGCGTCGTTCGGCGTCTTGCCCGGGAGGAGGAGGTAGGTGACCGGCGTGCCGGGCCGCGTGAATGCGGCGAGGGCCCCTGCGGGCGGCGTCGCGGTGGTCACCGCGCGAGTCGCGGGAATGCACGAGACCTTCGTGATCTCGTAGCTGACGACGCTGTCCTGCCTAACGTCAAAGACGAGCCCGTACCCTTCGGTCGCCCAGAGCCCGATGCCCGGGGATGGTTGCTGCTGGGCGTTGCTCAGGCTCGACAGGCCCAGTATGGCCACGACGGCGCCGAGTGGAAGGATGTGCGGCATTACGGTGCTGGTTGGGGTCAGACCCTTAATTCATCGTTCGAACGCGGGACCCACTTCGAACGATGAATTAAGGGTCTGACCCCTTGAACGGCTACGGCGCGGGCTGCACGAACTCCGCCCCGTACTCCTTGGTGATCACGGCGAGCCGAGCGAGATCCGGCTTCCCCGACCCCGAGAAGATCTCCGCAACCTGCGCGAAATACCGCTCGAAGCCGCTCGGCGTCTGCAGCGTCCAGTGACGGCCCGGGTTCGGACCCACGACCTCGAACGTGTGCACGTTACCGCGCGGAAGATACACGACGGTGCCCGGTCCAACCGTAGTCCAGTCGCCATTCAGGTAGATCCGGTACTAGTGGAGTGGTTGTTAGATGTTGATAGCAGGCGGAGACGGGCAGTATGGCAGTATTGCCATGGCGGACATCGGACTGGCCCACACGATAGAGTCTCCCCATGGCAATACTGCCATATCGCCCTAACCGCCTGCTATCA
>JBKOYV010000447.1:0-3527 GCA_046725585.1 Gemmatimonadota bacterium
AGCCTCGGGAAGCGCTTGCGTCCCGAGGCTGTTCATTCTCAAATCCGGCTCGTGGCGGGACGTAGCGTCGATGCAAAGCCTGATCCGGCCGTTTCCGCTTCGTCCGCTAACTCGTTGTTCCGCGAAGAGAGTTTGCCCCGCACCGGACTCGTACGCGGCGCCGGAAGCAATCCGCTTGCGGTGCAGTCAGGGAGTAGGAAGTGAGAACGAGAACACGCTCCCCCTTCCCACCTCGCTATCCACCCAGATGCGTCCGCCGTGCGCCTCCACGATGCCGCGCGCAATCGCCAGCCCCAGACCGCTGCCGCGTCGCGGCGTGGGACGCGCCTGCCAGAACCGGTCGAAGATCCGCGTCAATGCCTCGGGCTCGATACCGATCCCCGAGTCCTCCACGGAGACCACCACCGAGGACGGCCCGTTCGCCGCCCGCACGATGACCGTGCCGCCCGCGTTGGTGAACTTGATCGCGTTGCCTAACAGGTTCGTGATCACCTGCACGATGCGACTCGCGTCCACCTTCACGCTGCGAAGGTCCTGCGGGATGTCGACGGACAGCCGGATGGACCGTTGCTCCACCTCGCCGCCCACCATTCCCACCGCCGTGGAAATGATCGAACTTAACGCGGCTGGCTGGCGGTCCACCGACAGCCGGCCGGCCTCGATCGCCGAGGCGTCCAGGAGGTCGCGGATCATCCCCTGCATCCACACCGTGGCCTCGGTGATCGCCGTCAGCATCCGGTCGCGCTCGGCCAGGTCGCTGGGCGGTGCCTCGCGGAGGATCCGCGCACACATCGCGATCGCGCTGATGGGGTTCCGGAGGTCGTGCGACACCACCGCGAGTACCTCGTCGCGCGCGCTGGTCGCACGCTTCGCCGCCGCGTAGAGCCTCGCGTTCTCGAGCGCGAGCGCCGCCGCGAGCGCGAACCGCTGCGTGAGCGTCCGCATCTCCAGCGTGAACCGATTGCCGCCTTTCACATCGAGCAGCGTGAGGGCGGCGACTGTCCGGTCGCCAACGACGAGCGGCACGATGTAGAGCGAACGCGCCCCGACTTCTCGCCAGAGCGCGATCGCTTCGGCGTACTCCTCCGTCCGGCTCAGCCAGTCGTCATCGATACACTCCACGAACTCCGGGCGTCCGCGCCGCAATACGTCCACGACTGGCGATGGCGAGTCCCACGTCCGCGGGAACTCCGCCGCGAGGCGGTTCATGATGCGCTGGCGCTCTTCGTCGACCGCCCGAGCGACCCGCCGAATCGTGGTGTCTTCCACCACGTCAATGACGCACGCATCCCCGAGCATCGGGATGGCCATGTCACCGATCGCGTCGAGAACGGCCTCGCGATGCAGCGACCGCGACAACCGCGTACCCGACTCAGTGAGAAACCGATTGGCGTCCTCGGCCCATTTTCGCTCGGTGATGTCGCGGAGCACCACCGTATAGATGCGTTCCCCGTTCGGAAGATCGAGCTTCGAGATCGACGCTTCGGCCGGGAATTCTTCACCGTCGTTCCGTCGACCGGAAACCGCGCGGCGGTGGCCCATGCGGCGCGCAGTCTCGGCGGTCCGGCCGAATTCGCGGATCTGCGCGTCGTGTGTTCCGCGGAAACGCTCCGGGAGGAGGATCGACAGCGGCTGTCCGATCGCCTCCGCGGCTTCGTACCCGAAGATCTCCTCGGCTCCACGGTTGAAGTGGAGAATCCGGTGCGCGTCGTCGACGGTGATGATAGCGTCGGCGGCGATCGCCAGGATCCCCGCGAACTTCGCCTCCGACGCGCGGAGCTCTTCGTCGCTCCGCCGCTCGTCCGCGCTCAGTCCGGTCATGTCGTCAAGCCGTCGCTCAACTCCGAGTCGGAGAGTTTGCCGCGCCCAGTATCCCGACCTTCAGAGCGAAGTCCACGTACTCGGACCGGTGGGCGATGCCGAGCTTTTCGTTGATCCGCTGCTTGTACGTGTCAACGGTCTTCGGGCTGATGAACAGCTGCTCGCCAATCTCCGGCGCCGAGTACCCCTGGGCAACGAGTCGGAGCACGTCGCGTTCGCGCTGGGTCAGCGAGTTGTACCGATCGTGGTCGACCTGTGCAGGATCCTTCTTCGTCAGCCCCTTGATGAGCACGTGCGACGCCGACGAGCTCACGTACGGGTCACCGTGAGCGACGGCACGCACCGCGGTGACGAGCTCCAGATCGGCCGCACTCTTCACCAGATACCCGGAAGCGCCTGCCTCCAGCAGGGGCAGCAGATATTCCTCCTCTGCATGCATGGTGAGAACGAGAACGCGCGTTGTCGTCTCCTTCGCGAGAATCGCTTTCGTCGCCGCGGCGCCGTCCATGTCGGGCATGGTCAGGTCCATGATCACGACGTCCGGATGGAAGCGCTCTGCCAGCGCGACGGCTTCCTTCCCGTTGGTGGCTTCGCCAATCACGGAGATGTCCTTCGCGGGGCTCAGCACGGCGCGCAACCCGGCTCGAACGACCGCGTGGTCATCTGCGAGTATCACACGAATCACATCACCTGGCATGTTGATTCTCCAGTTCGGCCGCACCGAGACCCACAGCGGATCGGTGACCGAGGTTGACCGGGACGCGCACTCGCACGTCGGTGCCCTGTTGGGGTGCCGACACGATCTCGACCCTCCCGTTCAGTAGTGCGATTCGCTCCCGCATCTGAAATAGACCCATCGCCTGTCCTTCCTTCTCGGCGTCTGCAGTATCGAAGCCGTTTCCGTCGTCTTCAACGTGCATGACGAGATTGTCCCCGGCGAGCCCCACGCGGATGTCGATGGTAGTCGGCGCTCCATGGCGGAGCGCGTTCGCCACCGACTCCCGCGCGACACGGTAGACAGCCACCGCGACGTCGCTCGGCAGGTCGCGAAGCTGCGACTCGACTTCCGGCGTGACGCTCACCGAGATCGCCGCGCTGTCGGTCGTCGTGCGCGCCAGATGGCGGAGCGCCGCGACGAGCCCGAGGTCATCCAGAATCTGCGGGTGGACCGTGAGCGAGAGAAGGCGCACCTGCTCGAGCACCTCGCCAGCCGCGTGTCTGATCGCGCGAAGCTTTTCGGTCAGCTCGTGGTCCTGCGATTCCCGCTCCATCGCGATCAACTGGTATCTCAGCGCCGCGAGTGATTGCGCGATCGAATCGTGAAGTTCCTTCCCAACGCGCGACCGCTCACGGTCGCCGGTGCGCACGACTTCCTTCGCCAGCATCCGCACGCGCGCGCGGTCTTCCGAGAGCGCGGTCAGGAGAACGTTCAGCATTCCGCCGACCTGCGCGAGATCCGCATCCGCCACGGCGGAGCGCGGGACGCGCGTCTCGAGGTCACCAGCCCAGACGCGTGTTGCCGTCTCCTCGAGGTCGCGGATGGGCCGCAGCGCGATCGACACGAGCAGGAGATTCACGGCGAGACCGAGCGCCAGCGCAATGGTCATCAGCGACATCATCCGCCATTCCGCGGCCGAGTCGTGGTACGCCGCGTAGCCGGCGCCCCAGGCGGCCAGCACGATGAGCAGGTTTGCGCCGGCGAGCTT
>JBKOYV010000240.1:0-10883 GCA_046725585.1 Gemmatimonadota bacterium
GTGCGAGGCCCTCGCCTTTGCGGTCCTCGCTCAGGTAGCCGAAGCCTTCACTGAGTCGCGCGGCCGGCTTTCCTCGGCGGACATCGACCTTGCTGCCGTCGACGACGATCTCACCAGACGTCACACGCCCCATTCCGAACAGCGCTCGGACGAGCTCCGTGCGCCCCGATCCGACCAGGCCGGCGATCCCAAGGATCTCGCCGCGTCGAAGGTCGAAGCTCGCGTTCACGAGCCCGGGCGGCGCGGAAAGGTCGGTCACCGACAGCACGACATCGCCGATGGTCCTCGGGGGCCGCTGGGGAAAGAGGCGCGCCATCTCCCGGCCGACCATCCGGGTGACGATCTGCTCGTCGGTCGTGGCCGAGAGCACGCCAGTGTCCACCGTGCGGCCGTCGCGCAGCACGGTGTAGCGGTCCGCGATCTCGCGAACTTCCTCGAGGAAGTGGCTGATGTAGACGACGGCGATGCCCTGCGCGGCCAGCTGCCTGACGAGACGAAAGAGCCGCTCGACGTCCTCGCGCTGAAAGCGGCTGGTCGGCTCGTCCATGAGGACGATCCGCGCGTCCGCCGCGAGAGCCCGGCAGATCTCCACCACCTGCTGGGCCGGTAGTGGAAGGTCCCCGACTCGCACGTCCGGATCGAGATCGGCATGCTCCAACCGCTCGAGCAGCGCCAGCGCGCGGCGACGTGACTCGGCGTGATCGATCCAGCCCCGCCGCGCGACCTCGGCGCCGAGGAGCATGTTCTCGGTCACGGTCAGGTGAGGGGCCAGCGACAGCTCCTGATGGATGAGCGTGATGCCGCTCCGGCGCGCGTCGAGCGCCGAGGCGGGCGTGTAGGGACGGCCGTCGATGCGCATCGCACCCGCGTCGGGCCGGATCGCGCCGCTGAGGACGTTCATCAGCGTGCTCTTGCCGGCGCCATTCTCCCCGACGAGCGCATGCACCTCGCCCGCGCGCACGCTGAAGTCGACGCCATCGAGCGCCGTGGTGGCGCCGAAGCGCTTCACGATTCCGTGGACGTCGAGCATTAGAGTGGCGTCATCGCAACGAGCCGAGCAAAGACCTAACGCGGATTTGAAGATCGATTACGCGGGTTTCGCGGATTTGCTCCGAGGGCATCGAGACCTCCGACTACCTCGTCAAGTTCTCTTCTTTCTTTTATGAACGGCCTCGGGAGGCCCTGCGTCCCGAGGCGTTCATAAGAAAACCTGGGCTCGTTGCGATGGCGCTACTGTCCCGGGCAAGGAACAAATCCGCGAAAGCCGCGTCATCGGTTTCCCAATCCGCGTGAGGTGTTGCTGTTACGGAGCCGTCCCGGCGTAGATGGCAGCCAAGCCATGAGCGGCACCATGAATCACCCACCCTGTAGGTAGCGCGCGATCGGCGGGTTCACGAGCTCCTTCGCCTCTGGTGAATCCAGATTGGCCGGCGTCACGACCATCACGCCGGTGTCGATCCGGGGGTCGACCTGCTTGCCGCGCAGGTGATCCACCATCGTCATCACGCCGAGGTAGCCCATGCGCATCGGGTTCTGCACGACGATACCCTCGAGCTGCCCGTTCCGAAGCGCGTCGATGAGGATCTGACTGGCGTCGAACCCGACGAGCTTGATCTTGCCGGCGGCGCCCATGTCCTGCAGGGCGAGCAGCATCCCGATCGTCGACGACTCGTTAGGCGTGAAGATGCCCTGCAGCTCGTTGCCGTACCGGTTGAGGAGATTCTCGGCCGCGCGCTTCGCCGTTTCGCGCGTTGGCCCCGCATACTGATCCGACGACACGACCTGGATGCCAGGGTACGTGCCACGAATCGTCTCGAGGAACCCCGCTTCCCGCTCCTGCGTGCTCGCCGACCCTTCCTGATACCGCAGCATGAGCACCTTGCCCTTGCCGCCGAGCACCTCGCCCATGCGCTGCGCGGCGAGTGCGCCGCCCTTGCGGTTGTCGGTCGCGACGAAGCTGACCATCACGTCGGATTGAAGTCCGGAGTCGATGATCACGGTTGGAATTCCGGCGCCCTTCGCTTCCTCGACAGGACGCACGAGCGCCCGACTGTCGAGCGGCGCGAGCACGAGCCCCGAGACTCCCTGACTCAGGAATCCTTCGACCACCTGAACTTGCTGCTCGCGATCGTCTTCCCGCAGTGGTCCCTTCCAGATGATCGACACCGTGTCGCCCTGCTGGGCGAGCTCCTGCGTTGCCTTGATCGCTCCGGCGTGAATGCTCTTCCAGAACTCGTGCGTGGTGCCCTTCGGGATCACCGCGATGGTGAGTGGCTTCTTCCCGCGAGACGCACTCGCCTCCTTCGAGCCGGCGCCCGAGCCGCCACCACACGCCGCTACCGCGAACGCAAGCACGACAAGCCGAGCCCTCCTGGTGCGGTTCACAGGCCCTCCCTTCTTCCTAGAGTAGGACGACTCCCTTCACATACTCCGGCGACCGGTGATCTCCAGCGAACGCGTTAGGCACCGCGTCCAGCGACCGGTATCGATGCGTGATGAGCGGCGCGACCTCGACCGTGCCTCGCTCGATGAGCCGCAGGGCACTGAGGTAAACAGTGGGGCGGCCATCGGGCTCGAATCCACCGGACGCGCCGGCAGGCGAGACGAGCCTCGGCTCCATGAACTGGAGCAGGTTGAGCACGCTCGCCTCGACGCCGTCGTGGCCATGCCCGTAGAGCAGCACCGTCGCCTGCTTTCGAATGAGGCGGGGCAGGCCAGCCAGCGCCGAGCCTGATCCCGACGCCTCGATCACCAGCTCGGCGCCTCGGCCGTGCGTGCGTTCGCGCACGGCGTCGGCCACGTCGCTGGCGACGGGGTCCACCGTTTCGGCCCCGAAGCGTTCCGCCAGCGCCCGGCGCTTGGCGCTAGGCTCGATCACGAGCAGTCGACCATCGAAGCGGACGACCCGCCGCAGATATTGGACGAACAGAAGTCCCGACGGCCCGGCGCCGCAGACGATGGCCGTTCGCACCGCATGCCCGTTCCCCGCGAGCGTGTAGCGCGCTTCCGCCCGCGTGAGCAGATCCGTCGAATGGACGACACACGCGAGTGGCTCGGCCAGCGCCGCCTCGGCCATGTCCAGCTCGGAACCAAGGCGGACGGCGTTCACCGCAGGTATCGTTAGGTGCTCCGCGAACCCGCCGGGCAGCCCGGTGATCCCATGCTCGCGGTAGAGCTCACACTGGTGCGAGTCACCGGTCGCACAGTACTCGCAGAGCGGCGTGCGTTGTTCGCTCACGCAGCTCCGCCCCTGGTCGATCACCACGCGGTCGCCGGGGCGGAGGTCGGACACGTCGCGTCCGACGTCTTGCACCACGCCTGCGATCTCATGTCCAAGGATCTGCGGTTCCTCGTCGAAGGGGATGATCCGTCCGTTCGCATCGCGGTTGTAGTTCGCGTGTCCCGCAACGATGTGCAGGTCCGTCCCGCACAGCCCTACGGCCGCGACCCGCACGCGCACCTCGTGCGCGGCGGGCGACGGCGACGGCACGTCGCGCAGCTCCAGGCGATTTACGCCCGTGAGCACGACGGCGCGCATCAGTGCTGGCTCGCCACGCGGTGCTCTGCCCACACCGCGCCGTGCGGGAACGCGTACGTTCGGAGACTCTCAGCCTTCATCTGTACGCTGTAGCCCGGGGCGCGCGGCGGGACGTATCGCCCGTTTCGCACGACCACGGGGTCGACGAAGTGCTCGTGCAGGTGATCGACGTACTCGACAATGCGGTTTTCGAGCGACGCGCTCACAGCGATGTAGTCGAAGAGGCTCAAGTGCTGCACGTACTCGCACAACCCGACACCACCGGCGTGTGGGCAGACGGGCACACCGAACTTCGCCGCGAGAAACATCACCGCAAGGCACTCGTTCACACCGCCGAGCCTGCAGGAGTCGATCTGGCAGAACCGAATGGCGCCCGCCTGCATGAGCTGCTTGAACACCACGCGGTTCTGGCACTGCTCGCCGGTGGCGATGCCGATCGGGGCGACGGCGCGGGCGATGGCAGCGTGGCCGAGGACGTCGTCGGGACTCGTGGGCTCTTCGATCCACCACGGGTCGAACGGCGCCAGGTCGCTGATCCAGTCGATGGCCTGACCGACGTCCCAGACCTGATTGGCGTCCATCATGAGCTTGCGGTCCGGGCCGATCTCGGCGCGAACGAGCGCGGCGCGCCTGACGTCGTCACGACGGTCGCGGCCGACCTTGATCTTGAAGTGCGACCAGCCCTGTTCGACCCCTTCGCGGCAAAGTTGCCGGATCTTGTCGTCCGGGTAGCCGAGCCATCCAGCAGAAGTAGTGTACGCCGGGTAGCCGTCGCGAAGCATCTCCCGTTCGCGTTCTCCGCGCGACGGCTCGTGGCGACGCAGAATCTCGAGCGCCTGGGCGGGGGTGAGCGCGTCGGTGATGTAGCGGAAGTCGACGCACCTAACGAGCGCCTCCGGGCTCATGTCGGTGAGCAGCTTCCAGAGCGGCTTTCCGTCCGCCTTCGCCCACAGGTCCCACACGGCGTTGACCACCGCGGCGGTCGCGAGATGCAGCACGCCCTTCTCGGGGCCAACCCAGCGGAGCTGCGACTCACTCGTCAGGCGACGCCAGAACCCGGCCATGTCATTCTGGATCTCCTCGAGCGAGATGCCGACGACGAGCGGCGCGAGTGCCTGAGCGGCGGCGACGCACAGTTCGTTGCCGCGGCCGATCGTGAACGTGAGACCATGCCCCTCGAGCCCGTTAGGCGCGTCGGTTCGCAGGACCACGTACGCCGCCGAGTAGTCGGGGTCGGGGTTCATGGCGTCGGAGCCGTCGAGCGCGCGCGAGGTCGGGAACCGGATGTCGTACGTGTCGACGCGCGTGATCGTGATCGGCATGGGGATTCTGACGTCGCCTACATCTTCAGGGTGACGAACCCACCGTCGATCGGCACGTTGCTGCCGGTGATGAACGCGGCGGCGTCGGAGCAGAGAAAGAGCGCGAGCTCGGCGATCTCGTCCGGCTGTCCCATGCGCCCGATCGGCTGCGTGCGCGAGAGCTGTTCGAACATTTCGCGCTCGCGCCCCGGATAGTTCTTCGCGAGGTAGCCGTCGACGAACGGTGTGTGCACGCGCGCCGGGCTGATCGCGTTGCAGCGAATCCCGTGCGACACGTAGTCGCGGGCGACCGAGTAGGTCATCGTGAGCACGGCCCCCTTCGTCATCGAGTATGCGAACCGGTCGGGAATGCCGACGGTGGAGGCGACAGACGCGATGTTGAGGATGACCCCGCCGCGCCCCTTCATGCTCGCGACGGCCAGCTTGAGGCAGTTGTACACGCCCTTGACGTTCACGGCATAGAGGCGGTCGAGGTCCTCCTCCGTCGTCTGCTCGACGTTGCCTATGTGGGCGACGCCGGCGCTGTTGACGAGGATGTTCACCGGGCCGAGTTGTGCCTCGACGCGCTGAAAGGCGTCGGCGACGTCGGCCTGTCGGCTCACGTCGCACGAGACCGCAAGGCTCGCGCCTAACGAACCAGCTTCGTCTGCCACCGCGGCTGCTGAGTCGGCTGCGATGTCGATGATGGCGAGCCGGGCGCCGGCACGCGCGAATCGCAGCGCGATAGCGCGTCCGATCCCCGATCCCCCACCCGTGATGATGGCGGTCCTGCCGTCGAGCTCTCCTGTCGGCATCTCGCCAGCGTCTAGTGGAGCGCGTTTGGGTAGCTCATTCTTTCTCCGGACTCCGGCGGCCGCACGACCTCGCAACGGGACCTCCCCTGGCCGCTATGAACATCTGGCAAGTCATGCGCGAGTGAAAGGGTCAGCGTGCGCCGTTGCGGCGACCGTCGCGTTGTTGGGTGGCGTCGAGCTGCGGGGGCAGGTATCGCCCACGATCGACGGTCCTCCCGCGCCAGTGCCGCCCGAGGTCATCACCCGTAATGTGACCGGCCAGGCGACCGTCCGCGCAATCAAGCTCGCCTCGCCCCTGAAGCTGGACGGTCACCTCGACGAGGACGTCTACGCGCGCGAGAAGCCATTCGGTGGCCTCATTCAGGTCACGCCGCGCTACGGCGAACCGCAGACAGAGCGGAGCGACGTGTGGATCACCTACGATGACCAGAACATGTACGTCACGTGCCGGTGCTGGGACTCGGCGCCGCCCGACCAGTGGATCGTGAACGAGCTCCGGCGTGATACGAATGGGTTGCGGCAAAACGATCACTTCGGCGTGATGTTCGACACGTTCTACGACCGCCGCAACGGATTCATGTTCTACACGAATCCGTTGGGTGCGCGCGCCGATTACTCGGTGGTCGACGAGGGCAGCTCGAACACGGATTGGAATCCCGTCTGGACATCGAAGACGGGGCGATTCGACGGCGGCTGGACAGTCGAGATGGCAATCCCGTTCAAGTCGATTCGCTACCGCGCCGGCAAGAATCAGGTGTGGGGCATTCAGCTGCGGCGTTCCGTCAGACGCAAGAACGAATGGGGATACCTCACGCCGGTGCCTCAGAGTCTCGCCGGGCCGCAGGCGCTGAACCGCGTTTCCGCGGGCGGCACGCTCGTGGGCCTCGATCTCCCCGAGGCCGGCAAGAACATCGAGCTCAAGCCGTACGGCGTAGCGCGCATGACGACCGACCGACTGAAAACTCCGCCCGTCTCGAATGAGCTTGGCGGCGATGTCGGCGGCGACGCGAAATACGGTATCACGCCGAACCTTACGGCCGACCTCACCGTCAACACCGACTTCGCGCAGGTCGAGATCGACGAACAGCAGGTGAATCTCACGCGCTTCAGTCTCTTCTTTCCGGAGAAGCGCGACTTCTTCCTCGAAGGTCGCGGGATCTTCGACTTCGCTCGGGGTGGCGTCGGCGCCGTTCCCGCCGCCGGCGCGACGGACTTGCCATACCTGTTCTACAGCCGCCGCATTGGCCTCAACGCTGGCCGCGTCATTCCCATCACCGCCGGAGGTCGACTGACGGGCAAGATCGGCCAGTACGCCGTGGGGCTCATGAACATCCAGACCGACAGGGAGCCGGTCTCCGGGACGGACCCGACGAACTTCACGGTGTTTCGCGTCAAGCGAGATGTCTTCCGCCGCAGCGCCGTCGGCGTGATGGCGACCAACCGTTCCGTGTCGACGTTAGGCACCGGGTCGAACCAGGCGTACGGCGTCGATGGCGCGTTTTCGTTCTTCGAGAACGTCACCACTGGCGCGTACTGGGCGCGCACGACGACCGCCGGCCTGGTCGGCGACGACCAGAGCTATCAGGGCCGCTTCGAGTACAATGCCGATCGGTACGGCGCGCGCGCCGAGTATCTCGCGGTGGGCAGGAACTTCAACCCGGAGGTCGGCTTCACGCGGCGGCTCGACTTCAAGCGATCGTTCGGAGAGCTGCGCTTCAGCCCACGACCGAAGCACATCGAGAGCGTTCGAAAGTTCACGTGGAGCGGGAACGGCGAATACATCGTCAACGGCGCAGGGTCGGTCGACGCGCGCATCTGGACGGGGCACTTCATCACGGAGCTCGAAAACAGCGATCAGTTCAACATCGACGCCACCAGCGACTATGAGCGGCTTGTTCGGCCGTTCGTTCCCGCTGGATCCACCGACACCATAGCGCCTGGCGGCT
This sequence comes from Gemmatimonadota bacterium, assembly GCA_046725585.1. GTDB lineage: Bacteria > Gemmatimonadota > Gemmatimonadetes > Gemmatimonadales > Gemmatimonadaceae > JAJKIV01. The sequence goes on from JBKOYV010000240.1 coordinate 7,601, forward strand.
ACACGTTCAGCGATGTGGCGGTCGCGTATGCGTTCGGCGCGCAGCGACGTGTTTCCGGCACGATCTCGGTCCGGGCCGGACAGTATTACGACGGCACGATCAGGAGCGTGACGATTGGCCCGGGCCCGCTCGCGCCGGGACGCGTCTCGATCCTCACACAGCTCTCGCTGGAGCCGACGCTCTCCCTAACGCGTATCACACTTCCCACCGGGTCGTTCACGACGAAGCTGGCGAGGGCGCGAGTGGACTACGGGTTCTCGCCGCTCATGTTCGCGAGTGGCCTGTTCCAGTACAGCTCCGCGGACCGCGCCGTCAGCACGAATCTTCGGTTTCGGTGGGAATACCTTCCCGGCAGCGAGCTGTTTCTGGTCTACACGGACGAACGCGACACGACCGACGAACGCTTTGCCACGTCGGCCACCGTTCGGGGTCTCAAGAACCGCGCGTTCGTGATCAAGATCAACCGGCTTCTCCGGTTCTGACCCGCAGGCGGACCACCTGATCGAACCACGAATACACGGGTCTCCCTTGCGCCTAACGAACCAACTGTCGGAGACACCATGAGTCTCGCGCTCCTCGCACTCGAGGCATCGGCGAGCCAAGTCGCCGCGCGTGTCCTGCGCGAGCCGACTCTGTACTCGGTTCTCGTCGATCTTCGAGAGTCGAGAACGGCGCGACTGGTAGACGAGATGCGGTTCGGATATCAACACCATCGGCGGTCGCTGCTCTTCGGTGAGACGTTGAAGGTGTGCTGGGTCGAGGCCAAGCCTGATCCGCTATCGGTGACTCTCGGTTCGTCCGGCACCTATCGCCGCGAACAGTTCGCGCAGCTCGCCTCCATCCAGGGGTGGGAGTTCCCGCCAGCCCGTCTAGATCTCGATGCGCTCCAGCTGGAGCCGTCGGACGTCGTTCGCATCCTGGACAGCCGGCCTGTTGGCCACCATGCGGAGCTCGGCGACATCGCTTTGAGTCTCTTCAATCACGAAGGGCGGCTGGCGTGGCGGGTGCTGCAGGAGGTCGGCACTCTTGGCATGCGCACAGTGTTTCTCGATGCGAGAGACGGCCGAGTGCTTTACGAACGATCCAGCCCGTCGCGCGACGGTTCGGCCTAACGTTCGGCGACTTGCAACGCGGCGATCGTGACCGGGTGATGTGCGACACGGTGGGCGTTCCTCACTTCGCTTTTCCCGCAGCGAAGCCGACGACATTCGCGATGAACTCGAGATCCCCGGCTGCGGGAACGATCTCGAAGTCGGCCGTCTCCCCTGGACCCATCATGATGCGCGCGGTTGCGCAACCCGAAAAACCCATTCGCCGGGTATTTCATGGTATCGGTGCCGGCATGTACCGGTGACGTACACCTCGGCGACCACGACACGACCTACACCATCGAGACCCTGGAGCACCGCCTCGGCAGCTCACGATCCGCCACCGCGGGCAGAGGAACGTCGGGGCAGCGCTCGATTGGAGCTCGCCTGTGGCGGCGTGTACACGAAACCGCTTGGCGATCGTCGCCTGCGCCGTCGGACCGGTGAACGAAGCCTCGCCGGTCAGCATCTCGTACATCACGCAGCCGAGCGAGAAGAGGTCGCTCCGGCCGTCGATGGCCTCGCCCGACGCCTGCTCGGGGCTCATATACGCCGGCGTACCGACCACGACACCGACCTGCGTCATCGCCCCCTGCGTCTCGGCCGCGGCTGCCACGATCGCTTTGCCGATCCCGAAGTCCGCCACGATCGCGTGCCCTTCGTGGAGCAGGATGTTCTCGGGCTTGATGTCGCGATGCACGACGTCGTGGCGGTGCGCGTAGTCGAGCGCGTCGGCGACTTCCGTGGACAGTCGCGTCGCCAGATCAACCGGCAGCCCGCGCTGTTCGCGAAGCAGGTCACGCAGCGTCTGCCCCTGCATCACGGGCATGACGAAAAAGAGAAACCCGCCGGCCTCGCCGGAGTCGTAGAGGGGGAGGATGTGCGGATGCGTGAGGCGAGCCGCCATCCGGATCTCGCGTACGAAACGATCCCTGCCTAACGACTCTGCCAGGTCGGGCTGGAGGACCTTGAGCGCTACCTCGCGGTCATGTCGGAGGTCGCGTGCGAGGTAAACCGTGGCCATCCCGCCCTGCCCGAGCTCGCGCTCGAGAGCATAGGTGGAACCGAGTGCGGCCTGGAGTCGCTCGCGAGTGTCGGTCATTCGACGAGGCGGGGGCTACTCGATGGGCATCGAACGCCCCTCGGCCAATGCGATCACAGAATCCGAATTGCGTGGCGGACACCGTAAGACAGCAACGGGCCCGAGGCTAAGATACCGCCTGGCCACGCGGGAAGCACGGTCCAACCATTGGGGAATGGTCAGAGCTCGTAGGCGCGCACTGAGTTGTCCCGATAGAAGCCGCGGCGCTCCGCGTCGCTCCACCCCTTCGTGAACCACTCGGTGAACCCGAACCAGGTGTCGTAGCCGGCGACGAGCGTCAGAACCGGCCAGTCACTGCCGTACATCACGCGTTCCGTACCGAACCGGTCCACCACGTGCGAGGCATACGGCACCAGATCGGCTTCCCGCCACTCCGTCGGGGAAGCCTCCGTCACGAGACCCGAGAGCTTGCACCGGACATTCGCGCATTCCGCGAGGTCCGCGATGTCGTTCCGCCACGGGTCGAGCAGCCGGTCGCGGATGGCTGGCTTCCCGCAGTGGTCTAGTACGAAACGCGTGTTCGGGCACAGGCGCACGAGCTCCAGGACCTCACGCAGCTGATCGTGTGTCGCGCAGAGGTCGAACGTCAGGCCGCGCGACCCGACCTTCCGCACGCCGTCGACGAACGAAGGCTGTATGCAGAAGCCCGGGGGCTCTCCCTGAATGTTGTGGCGAATGCCTTTCACCATGGGCCGCGCGGCGAGCGCGTCCAGCGTGCGGTCGCGCTCCTTCGGCTCGGTGAGCGATGCGAAGGCGACGATACCCGCCACGCGCGGATCCGCAGCCGCGATTTGCTCGAAGAATGCCACCTCGGCGAGCGTCTGATGCGGGAGGCAGTTGGCTTCGACGAGGATCATTCCGTCGATCGGGATGCCGGAGGTGGTGCTCGCGTAGGCGGCCGGCAGGAACGGCCGATCGAGCGCCGGGAGGCCGTCGAGCCATGGGTAGCGGAGCGCGGACGGATCCCAGAAATGCACGTGCGCATCCATGATGCCTAACGGCGCCAGTCTCATCGCGTCGCCCAGGTGAGTCGCAGCCGATCCAGCGCAACGGCCAGCACGATGATCGTGCCGATGATGATGTCCTGGATGTA
>JBKOYV010000126.1:0-11573 GCA_046725585.1 Gemmatimonadota bacterium
CGCGAGCACAATGCCCGCGGCACGGGAGAAAGCTTGCATGGAGGTATCCAGGGAAGTCGTTGAAATCCAAAGCGCATGAAGCGCTTCGGGGTCATACACGACAAGGGCCGGTTGGGTTGCCCGGCCCATACAAGCTGGCGGGCTGCACCTTAACTCGATGTGACTTGGCCCCTGATGGCGAAATCACCTGAAAACTGGCTACTGATGACTGCTGACTCAGAACTCTTTCAGGGCAGCCCATTCTCGACCCCGAACCGCCGCACTGAGGCCTGCGCGACGAGGATCTCACTCGTTGGCCGTACATCTCGCGATGTCTGAGCCAGCGATTCAGCTCTGCGATCGACGGGCGCGGTCGCGCCTGGCGGGTTCGATGTCGGGCTGCCCTGAAAGAGTTCTGCGTCAGCAGTTCTGAGTAATCAGTTCTCAGTTGATTGATCCCTTCGAACTTCCGCTCCCTCTGCATGACCTCCACCACCCAAAACGGCACCCACGAGCTCAAACGCGTCCTCCGACTCGGGGACCTCGTGCTGTTCAACGTCGTGGCCGTGCTCGGGCTCCGGTGGGTCGCCACGTCAGCGAAGGCGGGACCGAGCTCGCTCGTGCTGTGGGTGCTCGCGGCGCTGCTCTTCTTCATCCCGCAGGGGATTGCCGTCATCTCGCTCGCGTCACGGTTCCCCGAGGAAGGGGGCGTCTACGCGTGGACCCGCCGCACGTTCGGTGAGTGGAACGGGTTCCTTTGCGGCTGGTGCTACTGGGTCAACAATGTGCTGTACTACCCGAACCTGCTGATCTCGACCGCGGTCATCGCGACGTACGCGATCGGAAAGGGCGGCACATCGCTCGGCGAGAGCTGGCCGTACGTGCTGTCGGTTTCGCTCGTGGCGCTGTGGATCGCGACCGCGCTGAACATCGTGGGGCTCGGCACGGGAAAGTGGCTGCACAACATTGGCGGCGTGGCGGCCTATGTGCCTGGCGTCATGCTGATCCTGCTCGGCGTCGCGGCCATCGTCATGCATCCGAGCGCAAACGCGTTCACGGCGGCGACCATCACGCCGAACGTCACCGACCTCTCGACGCTCAACCTCTGGGCGTCGATCGCGTTCGCGTTTGCGGGGCTCGAGCTGTCGTCGACGATGGGTGAAGAGACGGCCAATCCGAAGCGGGATCTGCCGCGGGCGATCGTGATCTCGGCGCCGCTCATCGCGGCGGCCTACATCCTTGGCACGCTGTCGGTGCTGTGGCTCGTGCCCGCGAAGGACATCAACATCGTGTCCGGGTTTCTGCAGGCGATCAGTGTGGGCAGCGCGGCGGCGTCGCCCGCGCTCGTGTGGGTGGCTCCCGTGGCGGCGCTGCTTTACACGCTGAGCAACGTCGCGGGGGTTGGGGCGTGGCTCTCAGGGCCGGCGCGGGTCGCGTTCGTCATTGGGCTCGACCGCTATTTCCCACCGGCGTTCGGGAAGGTGCACCCGCAATGGCGCACGCCGTACGTCGCGATCCTCGTGCAGGCGGTGCTGGCGACGGTCTTTCTGCTCATCTCGCAGCTCGGGAAGGGCTCGACCGTGGAGCACGCGTATCTGGTTCTGCTGGACACGCAGCTGCTCGTGTACTTCATCCCGTATGTCTACCTGTTTCTGTGTCTGCTGCGTCAGGCGCGCGGCTCGGCGGCATCGGGCCAGCTGCCTGGCGGGCGCGGGGGTGCGATGCTCGCCGGGGTCTGCGGGCTCGTGATCACCGTGTTCGCGATGGTCGTGGCGGCGATTCCACCGGCGGACGCGCCGAGCCGGTTCGCGTTCGCCGCGAAGGTGGTCGGCGGGGCGGCGGCATTCGTCGCGCTCGGCGGCGTCATCTACTGGCGGGCACGCACACGCTCCTCCGCCTAACGACGCAAGCAGGCGCATCCAGCCCCGGCGCCTGCCTAACGAACCGGCACGCGCAACAAACGGCGCACGCATCTGCTGCAACACGGCGTGCGAACAGCGCGGCGCAGGAGCGCCGCGGGCACGAACATCGGCCAGACGTTAGGGTCGATCGGGAAGACGCGAAAGAGCGAAATCCGCCTACCGGACCGCGCCTTCTAACCGCATGGCCAACCGGGCTCCGCTCTGGTGAAGGTCGTGAGTCGTTAGGCAGCGCCACTCATCGACTCGGCGACCAGTTCGTGATGCACGTCACTGCGGCGTCACCCCGACCCACACACCTTCCGCGCTCTTCAACGCGATTGCTCTGTGATCGCGCGCATCAGCGGATCGCGCTGGAGTTCCCGCTCCGGCGTCCGCCGCGACGGCGACGTGCGCGCCGATGCCACGCCGCCCAACAACGAGGAGGGGCTTATGCACTTGGCCACTCGCTCCACCTGTCTCCTGTGCGTGACAGCGCTCGCGTGCACGGACGACAGCACGCTTCCCCCAACCGGGCCGGCAACGAGCCCGCCGATCGCCGGCTCACTGGCACTGACGCCAGATGCGAGCGCCCATACCGCCCTCTCGGGCGGAGCGACCACCGTCTTCGACGCCACGGCGGACGCCTTCTCGCACGAGTCCCCGAACCTCACCGCGGACGAGTCGGCAGTTCACGAAGAAGGCGACGAGGGGTTCGAGGCCGCCTTCGTGTCCGGCGTCTCGAAGAAGAAAGACGTGCCCGGCGGGCTCGGCCCCGTCTTCGACAACGTCTCGTGCGAAGGGTGCCACGAAGGAGACGGACGCGGCCGCCCGCCGCTTCCCGGTGAAGCCTTCCAGTCGTTCCTGTTTCGGATCAGCGTTCCAGGAAAGGATGACGCGACCGGTGGAACCATCAACGTGCCGATGTTCGGCGGGCAACTACAGATGAGAGCAAGCCCGGGTCTCGCTCCGGAAGCGAAGGCCGCCATCACGTACACGGAAGTCGCCGGCCAATTCGCCGACGGCACGCCGTACTCGCTCCGCGTGCCGAGCTACGAGTTCTACGACACGTACGCTCCCCTTTCGTCGAAGCTGCTGTTCTCGCCGCGCGCGGCTCCCTTCAACTTCGGGCTCGGGCTGCTGGAGGCAATTCCCGCCACGGCTATCCTCGCCAACGAGGACCCTAACGATCGCGACGGGGACGGCGTCACCGGACGCGCGAATCAGGTCTGGGACGCCGCCGTGGGCCGGACGACGCTCGGCCGGTTCGGATGGAAAGCCGGTGCGCCGAATCTCGTCCAGCAGACCGCCGGCGCCTACAACGGCGACATAGGCGTGACGTCGTCGATGTTCTACGCGGAGTCCTGCGAAGGCAATCGGCCCGAGTGCGCGCCTCATGACATCGAGGTCAGCGACGAAACCGTCAACGCGGTGGCGCACTACATGGCCACGTTAGGCGTTCCAGCTCGGCGGAACCTGAACGACGCACAGGCCAGCCAGGGCGAAGTCATCTTCTACCAGTCGGGGTGCGCAGGCTGCCACATGCCGACGTTCACGACCGGCACACTCGCCGGGGTCCCGTCGGTCGCGAACCAGGTCATTCACCCCTACACCGATCTCCTGTTGCACGACATGGGACCCGACCTCGCGGACAACCGCCCGGATTTCCAGGCCAGTGGGAGGGAGTGGCGCACGCCACCGCTCTGGGGAATCGGCCTCGTGCAGACCGTGAACGGCCACTCGAATTTCCTGCACGACGGCCGCGCGCGTGGTCTCATGGAAGCCGTGCTCTGGCACGGTGGCGAGGCCAAGAAGTCGCGCGACGCCGTACTCAATCTCTCGTCGAGCGCTCGCGCAGCGCTGATCAAGTTCCTGGAATCGCTATAGCGGGAACCGGGAGACGGGAGACGGGAAGCGGGGAAGAAGCGGAGAACCCTCGGGAGGCCTCCCAACTCATCTCTAGGAGATGAGAGTCCCGAAGGATTTTCGTCTCCCGTCTCCCGTCTCCCGCTTTTCGTGCGGCTACGGCTCGTCACGTCGGAGGACGGTCGACCAGACCAGTCTTGACCGTCGGCGCGCGCATTCCCATCCTTCCAGTCACATGGTGACTGGAAGCCCGTGACGAAACCGTCGATCGACCTGCTGCAGGGCACGGTAGACGTGCTCATTCTCCGCACCCTCGCCTGGGAGCCGATGCACGGCTACGGCGTGTCGCGCTTCATTCGCCAGCGCACCGAAGGCGTGCTGACGATCGAAAGCGCGGCGCTCTACCAGGCACTGCACCGGCTCGAGCGCAAGAAATGGATCCGCGCCGAGTGGGGGCTGTCGGAGAACAATCGCCGCGCGAAGTACTACTCGCTCACCGCGGAAGGGGGAAAGCAACTGCGCACCGAGGCGGCAACGTGGCGCACGTACGCCGAGGCTGTATTCAAGGTGCTGGAGCCCGTGTGACCAGCCGGCTGCGGCGGTATCTGCAACTCCCGTGGCGCTCGAGGTCGCGCCTTCGCGCCGATCTCGACGACGAGCTGCGCTTCTACTTCGACATGCGCGCCCGCGAGCTCGTAGAGCAGGGCATGAGTGAAGCCGACGCGAGGCGCGAAGCGGTGCGCGAGTTCGGCGACGTGGAATACACGAAACGCTATTGCCTGGCGGAGGACGCCATGAGCAGTCGAGAGGAGCGGCAAACCGACGTCCTGGCCGAGCTCCGGCAGGACGTCGCGCATAGCTGGCGGACGTTCCGGCGCTCGCCCGGCTTTGCCGTGGTGGCCCTGGTGACGTTGGCGTTAGGCATCGGGGCGAACACCGCGATCTTCAGCGTCGTGAATGGGCTGCTCCTCCGCAACCTGCCGTTCGGGGATCCGGACCGGCTCGTCCGCGTGTGGGGCGCGCACAAGGATTCGGGCGTCGAGCGGAGTCAGCTCTCGGCCGGCGACTTCATCGACCTTCGCACCCGACAGCGCTCGTTCACGACGTTAGGCGCGTTCAGCTGGGGCGGCGGCACGTACATCGGCACCGGCGACCCGGTGCGGCTCGCTGGCGCACGCGTGGACGCGAACGTCTTCACGGCGCTCGGCGTCCGCCCATACCTCGGGCGCACATTCGTGGCGGGCGAGGACTCGACGGGCGCCAGTCCGACCGTCGTGCTCGGCTTCGGCGCCTGGCGTCGTGTGTTCGGCGGCGATAGCGCGATCGTCGGGAAGTCCGTCAACATCAGCGGACGATCGCGCACCGTCATTGGCGTGCTGCCGCCCTCGTTCTTCTTCCCCACCATGGCCGAGGCGGAGATCTTCACGCCGCTCGACCTGACGCCGATGCTGCGGGACGTCAACCGGACCCGCAAGTTCCACAACCTCGGCGTGATCGGGCGGCTCCGTCCCGGCGCGACGATCGCGCAGGCACGCTCGGAGCTGCGCGCCATCATGGGGCAGTTGGAGCGCGACTTCCCGGAGTCCAACTCCAACATGAGCGTCGCAACGGTGGGCATGCGCGACGCGGTGGTAGGGGACACGCGGCCGGCGCTGCTCGTGCTGCTCGGGGCCTCCCTGCTCGTGCTGCTCATCGCCTGCGCGAACGTCGCCGGCATGCTGCTCTCCCGGGCCGTGTCGCGCCGCCAGGAGCTGGCGGTGCGAGCGGCGTTAGGCGCCGGCCGCGCGCGGCTCGTGCGGCAGATGATGACGGAGAGTCTCGTCCTGGCGCTCTGCGGCGGCGCGATCGGTCTCGGGCTCGCCCTGTGGGGAACGAGAGCGCTCGTCGCCCTGGCCGCAGACCGATTGCCGGCGGCGGGCCAGGTGACCGTCGATGCGACCGTTCTACTTGCGGCGCTCGTCGTGACGGTCGCGAGTGGCGTGGTGTTCGGTCTCGTGCCGGCGTTCGCCGCATCGCGCGGTATGCAACTGGCGCTCAAGGATGCGGGCCGCGGCACGAGCGGTGGCGTGGGCCGCCACAGGATGCGCACGGCGCTCGTCACCGGGCAGCTTGCGCTGGCCGTGATGCTTCTCGTCGGCGCGGGGTTGCTCGTGCGGAGTCTCGTTGGACTGCAGCGCAGGGACCTCGGGTACTCGATCGATTCGACGTTGACGTTCGAGGTCATCCTCGTCGGGGACCGTTACGACACTGCCGCTGCGCAGGATCAGTTCTTCGATGCGCTCTACACGCGCCTCGAGGCGTTACCGGGTGTCGTGGCGGTCGGAGGGTCGGGGAACATTCCCATGCGCGGCGGCGCAATGGCATCGCTCGCCATAGAGGGGCGGCCGCAGCCGGAAGGGAGGCTCCCCGAAGTCGGCTATCAGCCCGTGTCCGACGACCTGTTCAGAGCCATGGGCGTGCCGCTCAAGCGAGGTCGCACATTCGGCCCGCAGGACCACAACGATGCGCCGCCGGTCGTGATCCTGAGCGAGTCCCTGGTGCGCGCATTCTGGCCTAACGGTAATCCGATCGGCGCACGCGTTCGGCTGGGGCCGAACCCGAACGACCCGTGGATGTCGGTGGTCGGCGTCGTGGGCGATGTTCGCATGGGCGTTGCCGACGACTCGCGCCCCACCGCGTACGTGTCGGCACGACAGGATCACTGGGGTGGAATGGCGGTCGTCATGCGCACGAGCACCGACCCGATGTCGTTGCTGCCGGCGGTGCGGCGCGAGGTCCGCGCCATCGACCCGACCATCCCGGTAGCCGAAGCCCACTCGATGAGGCAGGTCCAGTCGAAGGAGCTGACGGACCGACGCCTGCCGATGCAGCTCATGGCGGCGTTCGCGCTGCTGGCACTGGTGCTCGCCGCCGTCGGTGTCTACGGCGTGATGGCGTACTCCGTCGCTGCGCGAACGCGCGAGATCGGCGTCCGTGTCGCCCTCGGCGCGCGACCCGGAAACGTGTTCGCGATGGTCGTGCGCCAGGGGATGGGTGCCGCGGCCTCTGGGCTGACGCTCGGGCTCCTCGGGGCAGCGGCGTTAGGCAGGGTGTTGACCAGCCTGCTCTACGGCGTGACGTCGACGGACGCCTCGACGTTCATTGGCGTTGCCATGGTGCTGCTCGCCGTCGTCCTCGCTGCGTGTCTCGTGCCGGCTCGCCGAGCGGTTCGCGTGGATCCGCTCGAGGCGTTGCGCAGCGAGTAGGCGGGGACTGAGCAACGGGGACTGGGGACTGGGGACTCGGCCAGGAACTTTCTACCGCGTGGCAAACCTCCTCGGTGAACGTAGCCTCCCGGCCGAGTCCCCAGTCCCCAGTCCCCAGTCCCCAGTCCCCAGTCCCCAAGTCAGCCTAACAGGCGCCCCAGCATCCGCACGATCCACACACCGGCCGCGATGGCGCCGACCACGAGCAAGATCATCGCGAGCAGTATGAGCGCCACCGTGCCGCGGCTGGCGGCTTTCGTCTTGGCCGGGGCAGAGAGATAGCGCTCGAGCAGGTCGACGTTACGGCGGTTGGACTTCACGCCGACGTCGAAGAGGTCTCCGAGCACCGGCACGACGCCCACGAGACTGTCGAGGGCGATGTTGCCGAGCATGCGCGCGAGGACCGACGCGGGGACGCCTTCCTGAGCGGCGACCATGAGGATGTAGCTCGACATGAGCCCGCCGATCATGTCGCCGACGCCCGGGATCAGGCCGATGATGGGGTCGAGGCCGATGCCGATGTTGGTGCCGGGAATGCGAATGAGGTCATCGAGCAGGCGCGCGAGTCCGCGGGCGCGGGTCACGCCGCCGCTGCGGCTGAGCGCGGTGCCGGGAGGGGTCGAAACGTCCGGGGTGCGGGAGCGGGTAGCCATGTCGACCTTTCTATTCAACTCCCAGGCCGTTTGTCGGCCCGAGCCGTCAGGTCGTTGTCATCCCGAGCCCTGTTGTCATCCCGAGCCGTCAGGCGAGGGATCTTCATCCTCCTGACAGAGGGCTCTATCGGGAACCTGAGGATCCCTCCCTTCGTCGCTGGCACTCCTCAGGGCAGGCGCTGCGCTCGGGATGACAAACGGGCTCGGGATGACAACAGGGCTCGGGACCCCCAAACTCATCCGCCCTTCAGCCGCCTAACGACCGCCGCGTAGCGCGGGTCCGAGCGCAACGGTGCCAGGAGCGAGTCGCTCTCGATCGCCTCGACGCTCACCTGCTTGCTCGCGCCCGCACACTCCAGCGCGGCCAGCGCGTTCCCCTTGTCGCCCACCTGGGCGAGCGCACGGGCCTGCCAGAAGCACACCCCGCCGTCGTCGGGCTTGATGAGACGAGCGACCTGCAGGGCATAGGCGGCGTGTGCATAACGTTTCGTATCGAAGAACTCCCGCGGCGCGTAGAACGACATGTGAGTGAAGATCCGCTCCAGCGCCCTGCGAGCGGCGAGCGACGCCGTGGAGTCGTCGGTGCGAGCGGCGTCGCGGCGCAGCGCGTCCAGCTCGAGCCGTTTCCTCGCCTGATCGATGGGAGGCGGTGACGGCGCGGCCTTCAAATCGGCCGCGAACGCCACCATCGCCGAGCCCAACTTGAAGTCGCGCTCGGCGATGGCCGCCTCGACCGCGGCCGTGCGCCGAACGCGCGGGTCTCGCTCCAGCGCGGACAACCTGCCGGCGGCCCCGCTCACGTCGGCGAGACCGTCGAAGTCAGCACGGACGAGACGGTACTCGCGTACGGCAACCGGAGCGTCGCCGGCGGAGTCGATTCGGGTCGCTCGGGCGAGCCACGCGCCATACAGCGAGTCGATCCACGGTTGATTGCGCGCCTTCAAGCCTCGTCGCATGGCCTGCAGGTCGAGCCATTCCGCGGCACGCATCGACAGCTCAGTGGGTGGCCACTGGTGTCCGCCGTCGAAGCGCTCGACATGATGGATCGCGCCTATCGTGTCCAGCTCCGCGTCGAACGACCGCAGCTCCTCGTAGTTCGGGTCGAGTATCCCGATCGTGCCAAACAGCACGGGCGACGACTTGCCGATGTTCGAGCGAATCCACGCGCGGCCGCCGGGCACGGCCGCCCCAGCCCCGATGATGCCCGCAAACGTACCGGGCATCCGCGTGCTCAGCTCCCAGGCGAAACGGGCCGTGCCGGAGAAGCCCACGAGATAGAGGCGGCGCGAGTCGATGGAAAGCGATCGCTGCACGTCCTCGAGCATCGCGTCCATCGCCTTGTAGTTAGGCTCGGCGGGCCCGTCGCTCAGCGTGTTGTACGAGCTGATCGCGACGTAGCCGAGCCGCTCGGCGACCGGTTGGAAGCGCTGCAGGGGAATAAGCGCGCGGCCGCGTGGGTCCAGGAGAAACAGGATGGGCCACTGCCGCTCCCGCGTGAACGACGACGGCAGGTAGAGTGCATAACGCTGGCTCGCGTCCGCGCGTGACGTGATGCGCCGAACGATGCGGCCGGCCGGGAGCGTCACGTCGATGCGATGCGTGGTCGTGTCCATGCGGGCGAGCAGGGAGTCCGGCGGCGTCGCCTGGGCGGCGAGCCATGTCGGCGCCGCCATGAACGCGGCCGCGAGGAGCGCCGACGGTCGCGCTCGCGGGGGAGAGACGCGTCGTATCCGCATGAGCCTCTGCCTTACGCGACGCCAGCGTGGATCGCGGTCAGGACGGTCTCGAGGGCGTCCGCGTTAGGGACGGTGCCCTGCGCGAGGCGAGGTGATCCGCCGCCTCTGCCTGACGCGGCCGTGAGCGCTGCCTTGAGGGCGTTGCCGGCGTTCACACCTGCGTCGTCGGACGCCGCGGCAAGCACGGTGGCCGGCGACGCGACCGCCGCGACGAACACCGCTCGCGGCAGGGAAGCAAACGCCTGTGCCAGTGGACGCAGGTCCTCGACGGAGCCGCCATCACGGCGAACGATCGCGACACGCACGCCGCCCGGGGTCGGCGTGGTCACGTCATACAGCGCCCGGGCCTGGTGGACGGCCAGCTCGCCTTCGAGCCGCTTGCGCGCGGACAAGGCGTCGCGGAGCTCCGCGTTCTGTGCGGCGACCAGTGCCGGCGCTTCGGCGATCGACGCCTTGACCGACAACGCGATGGCGGAGAGCGCTTCGAAGTCCTCGCGTGCCTGACGAACGACGCGCGCGCCGCAGAGAAACTCGATGCGTGTCTGCTTGCGAACCCGCTCCGTGCCGCGGAGCGTGATCGCCCCGATCTCGCCGGTGGCGCGCACGTGAGTGCCGCCACACGCGCTGCGATCGAGCTCATCGATGGTCACGATGCGCAGCGTCCCTTCTCTCGGCGGCGGCTTGCGGAGACCGGTGGCGGCGGACGACTCCTCGAAGCTCACCCGTACCGGACGGTTCTCCCACACGATCTCGTTCGCGCGCTGTTCGGCCTCGCCTAACTGCGCAGGGGCGATCGCACCGACGTCGAGGTCGAGCGACGAGCGCTCGCTACCGAAGTGGACGCTCACCGTCTCGTAGCCGAACAGATCCGCGAACACGGCGGACAGCACGTGCTGCCCGGTGTGCTGTTGCATGTGGTCGAAACGGCGTCGCCAGTCGACCTCGCCGCGCACGGTGTCACCGAGGGTACGGCCCTCCAGCGGGGCCGCGAGCACGTGCGCGACGCGCTCGTCCTCATCGACAACCTCGGCGATCAGCGCGCCGCCTAGCGAGCCCAGGTCAAAGGGCTGGCCGCCTGACGTGGGATAGAAGGCGGTTTGATCCAGATACACGCGCTGAGCGTCGGCGGAGAGCGCGGTGATGCGACCCTCGAAGGCAATGACGTAGGCGTCCGTATAGTAGAGTCGGGAGGTCATCTGGCTCGCTGTATGCTTCGCGGGTCGAGTGCACATGGTCCTAAGTCACCATGCACCAACGGAGCTCTCCATGTCGCGTTCGGTGAATGTTCGAGTCCTCGGTGCTCTCGTCGTGTCGGTGGCGGCCGCCGCGTGCGGCGGCGATCGTCGCACGCCCAAGGTCGATACCTCCACCGGCAATGTCGGCGTCATCGACTCGGCGCCGGCGTCGGTTGCCGCGACGGTCGCGGCGGTACTCACCGACGAGAACGTCTTTGCCTTGCTCGACACCGCGTTTGCGGCGATGATCGCCACCGATCGCCTCGCGCAGCGCAAGTCGACCGGCGCGGTGAACGACTTCGCGACCAAGGCGGTGAGCGAGAACGCCCTGACGCGGAGCGGGATCAAGTCCACCGCGGAACGTTTGAATATCGCCCCGGTGCTGCCGGACCGCGATGTCATCAGTGATCAGGCGGAGGCGATGCGGGACCTGGAGTCGAAGAGCGGGGCCGACTTCAACCGGGCGTACCTGGACCGCGTGATCCAGGTACGAAAGGACTTGATGGACGAGATCGATGACGCGCTCGAGGATGGTGGGGTTCGTCAGGAACCGGTAAGGAAGTTCCTGAGCGATGTGCGCGTGAACCTCGACGACGCGCGCAAGACGGCGGAGGACCTGCGATCGAAGCAGGGGTGACGGTCGAGATTCGCGGCGCCCCCCGAGTGTGAGCTCGAGGGGCGAGCAATCCCAACGACGACGGCCTCGGAGACGCTGACGCGTCCCGAGGCCGTCTCGCATTCAGTTTCGTGCGAACTCGGAGGGGGCACCCAATCCCCCGCGCTACTGGGCGTCAGTAGCGCGGGAAAGTCGGCCCGAAGAACGTCGCTATTTCTTCTTCGCGGCTTTCTTCGCGCCGCCGCTACTGCCGCGCTTCTCGGCCCGCTCGATCTTTCCGAGCCAGGCTTCGGCAGCAGCGAGGGCTTTCTTCTTACTGCCGTGACTCGCGTCGCCGAAGAACGC
>JBKOYV010000226.1:0-3573 GCA_046725585.1 Gemmatimonadota bacterium
TCCCGCTTCCCGCTTCCCGCTTCAAGGCCTCCGACGCTCGTCGTCGATCATCGCCCTCGTTCGAGCATCTAGTGCCGACGCGGGAGAGCGGCCGCCCACCAGGTCTCGCTCCACGTTCTGCCGGAAGGAGAGGAGCGAGCCATCGGAGACGTTTCGCGTCACGAGCTCGTTCACGGACGCGGCGGCCATGGCCGGCGGGACGCCGCGCGTTGCCAGGTCCGCGATCACGACGAGCGCGACGGTGAGGGGATGTCCCGACTTGTGGCCGCGCGCCTCACGCAGCCGTGAGAGGTCGGCGGGATGAAGCCCCGCGCGCAACGCGTTCGCGCCGGCCGTGATCTCCTCGGCGGCGGCGCTGTCGCCTAACGCCGTGCGCGCGTCGCCGAGATCCCGCGCGAGCCGCTGCACGGCCGCGACGACACGGGGCTCATCCGCGGAGCGAAACACGCCCTCGCTGACCTTCGAGTACAGCGGATCGACCGGCAAGCCGGCCACTCGAGCCGAATCGATCAAACGCTCGAGCGTCGCGCGAGTCGACGGCGAGAGCTGCGAGGGCAGCGTCCGATCGACCACCTGCGCACCCGCCGCCCCCGCGCCGCACGCAAAGGCGATGGCCAGAGCGAGACGCCTAACGATCATGTACGCGGCGATGAGACGAACACGACCGAGTTTGTCGAGCCGAAGTCGTCGTCCGCGGCGCGCGGCGCGGCCGGGTCGGTGGTCACGTCGCCGTCCACCACGAAGGCATACACGTGCCGACCCGGCGGGAGCCGCAGCGACACCACCCATTTCCCACTCGCCGGATCACGCGAGAGTGGCGTCGCGGCCGGGTTCCATTCATTGAAGCTGCCGACGAGCGCGACCCGTGAGGCGCGTGGCGCGGAGAGCTCGAAGCGCACGACCTCTCGTTCGACCGGCGACGGAGCGCCGGATACGAGCTGCGGGCCTGTCGCGGTCGCAGCGCGCTGGGCCTGGTGGCTTCCTGCCCGTGACGACATCGCCGTGTACGTGATGCCGGCGCCGATCGCTACGAAGAGCGTCGCCGCGGCGAGCCCGGCGAGTGGGCCGAGCGTGATCGACCGGCGTCGGCGCTCCGGGTGTCCGCTGATCTCCTGCCAGTCGCTGAACCGGTCGTCGATGTCATCGCGCGCGGACGGTTTGGGCGCGCGCGCGACTTCCTCGAGCAGTCGTGCCCGCCACGCGGACCGCACCGGCACCTCGCGACGCAGCTCGCCCGTGATCTCGTCCAGCCAGCGTGGGCTGTCAGGTTCCGACATCGCTCGCCTCCCGCAGCAGACGCTGCATTCGATCGCACGCGCGCTTGACCCGCATCTTCAGCGCCGACACTCCGACTCCTGTTGCCGCAGCCATCTCATCGTAGCTGAGCTGCTCGACGTGCTTCAAGAGAAACGCCTCTCGCTGCTCCGGGTCGAGGGCATCGATCGCCCGTCGCAGCTCCGCGCGCAGGTCACTCGCGTCGGCCGCTGGTCGTACGCTCGCCAACGAAATCGCGTTGTCGTCCACGAGGAACATGCGGCGCTGGCGCTGCCGCCGGACGGCGGCGGTGCGGCAGCGATTGATGAGAATCTGGAACAGCCACGTTCGGAATGCCTGTCGTTCCTCGTACCGTGCGAGCGATCGGTAGGCGCGGAGAAAGGTCTCCTGGGTCGCGTCTTCGGCGTCCTCCCGGTTGCCGAGCATCCGCGTCGCGAACCGTGTGCAGGCCGCGGCGTGCCGGTCCACGAGCGTGGTGAACGCGGCCGTGTCGCCATCGAGCACCAGGCGCACGAGCGTGGCATCCGTCATCGTCGCCTGATTGAACCCCGGGACGTACGGATGCGTCACGGCCACCTATCGGACGATGATGACTCCGACCGTTCCCTGAAACTCGTCGGCGATGGCGGGGATGCCGGGCGGTGTAGTCCAGGTGTCGCCGTCGATGCGAATGGCGACGCGGTGCATTCCTGGAGCGATCGCGAGTGTCACGTACCACTGGTCCATGTCGCCTCGCTCGAGCGCGATCGGCTGCCAGTTCGTGAAGTCGCCGGCCAGCTCGACCGAGCGCGCGCCGGGTACGCGCACGCGCAGCCGACGGGCACCGCGATCAGCCTCGTCGACCTGGAACGCCGCGGCGGTCGGTCGCACTCCGCGCGGCAATCGCGGCCGCCCGAGGGCACCCGGCGAGAAGCGGGCGCCGAGCTCCACGAAGCGAGACCGGGCGATTCCGTACGCGGCGCTCGACGGGCGCACGCCGGTCGACGCGATGAGCGCGATACCCGGCACGAGTGAGACCGCACTCTGGACCTGCCCCCATGTCTCGTTAGGTTGGTTCCGCGTCGCGTATCGCGTGCCGAAGACGCCGTCGACCGCGAACCGCCCTGCGCTCCAATGCAGCCCGAGCTCGGCGTCACGCCAGTCGTGTGGTCGTCCGGCGCTGCCACTGTCGACGACCGTGACCGTGTCGAATGACCGGAAGTTGCGTTGGCTGTCGCTTGGAGCGAGGGGGCCGGTGGGTGCTGGTCTCACCTCTCTGCGAGTCGTCGCCGCTCGCGCGCCCTCGTGAGATCCGAACGACGAGAGCGACAGCGTGACGATCACGCTCCGCCACTGCCGCCACGTGCCCACCGAGTAATGCGGGACCGGCGAAGCCGGAGTCGCCTTGTTGTCGCGCGCCACCTCTCGGCCGAGCCATGCGCCGGCGCTACCCAGGCGGTACGAGAGGCGCGCGTCGCCCCCGATTCTCGACACCGCGAACGCTTCGTCCAGCAGCGTCCGATCGCCGAATCCGGAGACCGAGAGCTGCAAGCCTGCGCGAGTTGGCGAGATGTAGGTCGCGTGGATGTTGCCGAATCCATCGAGCCGCTGGCCGTCGCCACCCAACGCGGTCCAGCCTGCGTCGACGGCGAGTCTCGGGTGATCGAACCGCATGAACGGGGAGATCGCGAGCCGACTCCGCCACTCGTTTGCCGCGGGCCGGCTGCTGAACGACGAAAGGTCTATCGCCGACGCGACTTGGGCCGACGCGGGTCGCGCGACCACGACTGCGCCAGCGAGGCAGGCAGCGAGTCTCAGAGCCCGGGGCGACACGACCGAGTGCCTTTCGTGTGACATGCGCGGTCTCCGACGATGGCGGCGTGCAACGACCAAGCGGCGCCCGTTGGAGGGCGCCGTGTCTCACGTTCATTGCCGAACCCGCGCGATGCAATGGCCGTCACGAGATACCGGTCTGGTTGGGACGAACCGAACGAGAGATCACGTGCATACCGCTTCGCTGGGTCGCTGATCGCCTCGTGTTCCATCCCGTCGGCCTAACGACAATCGGATGACGCTGACGCGGTCCCCTGCGAACCGCGTCCGCGCAAGACCTCGCCCTTGGAAAAAACGTGACGAGCCCGCCGCGTGGGTCACGGTGATGTGCGTCACAACGACAGCCCGTTCATCGATCGACAATGAACGAACTCGGCGCTGTGGGGTCCTGATGGTGTGGTTGGTGCAAATAGGGGGCGTTCACCAAGAATGGAGAACGGGTTGCGATGAAAGCAGGCACACGTATTTCGGGAGTGGCGCTGGGCG
>JBKOYV010000234.1:0-7716 GCA_046725585.1 Gemmatimonadota bacterium
GACATCGCGTTTCAAGGGGTCAGAGTCGTTGAATGCTGGCACATCGGATGGGCCGCCATCGCGAATTCAACGACTCCGACCCCAACACACACGGGGGAGGGCATCGACCGCCCCTCCCCCGTTAGGCAATCCACGTCGCGCGGTGTCGTCCGCGCGAGCAAGCGGGCTCAGTAGCCCGGGTTCTGCGTCAGCTTCGAGTTACTCTGAATCTGCGTTGCCGGAATCGGGAACAGCACGCGATACGCCTCGCGCTGTCCCTTGAACTGTCGCGCTGCCGTAAACCGGCCGAAGCGAATCAGGTCCTGGCGACGCTTCGCCTCGCCCGCGAACTCGAACAACCGTTCTCTCAGGATGTCGTCGGCGGCCGTGACAGCGGCAAGCGGCTTCGGCGGGCTGAAGGCACGAGCACGAACCAGGTTCACGTTCGTGAGGGCCCCCGCCGTGTTCCCCAGCGCGAACTGCGCCTCGGCCTTGATCAGGTACATCTCGGCGAGGCGGAAGATGGGGAAGTCGTTCGGGTGCGCGTCGCCGGCCAGCGCGTTAGGCAGCGGCGGGAACTTGTTGAAGCGAACCCCCTCGCCCTCGGTCGCCTGCTCGATGTTCGCGATGGCGGGGGTGAAGATGAGCGGAGCGCCCGCACGGTCGTTGACCGGCTGGCCCGTGTTGAAGCTGAACTGCTGCCCGACCAGCCACATCACGTCGCGCTTGTCCGCCGCGTCGAACGCGTTGTACGTGTCGGCGAGCGTCGCGAAACCGTTCCACGGGCCGCCGCCGCCCGTCGACAGCTGGTTGTAATGCAGCGTACGCATCGGGAGGCTCATGCCCAACCCGGGCTGATTCGTGTGCGCGATGACGAAGATGTTCTCCGGCGAGCTCTCGTTGGACGTGGAGAAGTTCGCTTTGAAGTCCGTCGCCAGCGAATACTTCCCGGAGCTGATGACGGCGTCCGCTGCGTCGATGGCGGCCTGGCAGGCGCTCTTGCCTCCGGTGACAGTGATACCGGCGCACGAGTTGTAGCCGGCGGCGTTGATGCCCTGGTCCTTCTTGAAGACGCCGGCGTTGATGTAGAGGCTCGCGAGAAGCGCGTTTGCCGCGCCGCGCGTCAGGCGGCCGTACTGTGCGGCATCGCGCGTCTCCGGGAGCGTCGCCCGCACTGCGAGGAGCTCCGACTCGATGAACTTGAAGACCGAGTCGCGCGAGACGCGAGCGTTCGCTTCGAGGGCCGTTCCAGTCACGAGCGGAACGCCACCGAAGAAGTCCATCAGCTGGTAGTAGAAGTACGCGCGCAGGACCCTGAGCTCCGCCAGCGCCTGGGCGTTGGCCGTCGCGCTGTTCTTTTCGAGGATCTCGATCATCAGGTTCGCTCGCGCGACGCCGCTGAACGCGTCATTCCACGCTCCGTTCATGTCGTCGAGCGCCGAGCCCGAGTTCGCGGTCCACGTCTGGCGGTAAATCTCGAGCCAGCGGCCGTTGTCGAACCAGTCGCTGCCTCGCGTCGGAACGAGCATCTCGTCCGTCGTGATCTCGCTCAGGTTGTAATAGCCCCACATGGGATTGCGGAGTCTCGCATAGACCGAGGCAATGCCGGCGATGAGCTCGGCATCGCTCCGGAACGCGTTGTCCGGCGTGAGCGCGTCGTTAGGGACCTCGGTCAGATCGGTACACGCGAGCGGCGGGAGCGCCACGAGCGCAGCCAGCACGGCACCGCGGCCGATCTGCCGGATCGATTTGGATAGAAATGAAGTCATGGATTCGTATCCTCAGAACTCGATCTGGATCCCGGTCGTGAACGTCCGGGCGCGTGGGAAGGTCACGTAGTCGATGCCGCGAGATGCCAGACCGCGAGAGACGAACACCTCGGGGTCGTAGCCGTCGTAGCCGCTGAACAGGAACAGGTTGTCACCGGACACGTACGCGCGCAGAGAACGAGAGAACCGGCTCACCGACCGCGTGTCGAACGAGTACCCGAGAGTGACGTTCTGCAGGCGGACGAACGAGCGGCTCTCGATCCAGCGCGAGGAGTAGATCGCCGGCTCGCCGAGGGCGTCGGGATCGCCGAGTGCGTCCTTCAGAAAGTTGCGACTCTGCGTCACGTTGCTCTTCGTCTGGTAGACGAGCGCGGTGTTGTTGAACACGTCGCCACCGAACTCCGCGCGCCACAGCCAGCTGGCGTCGAAGTTGCCCCAGCGCCCGTTGCTCGTTAGGCCGAGCGTGAAGTCCGGATTCGCGTTGCCGAGGATCGCGTCGTCATCGCCCGCCGGGACCGTCGTCTCACCGTTCACGCACTCAGGGCGCTGCTTCGCGCAGAAGAACACCTGCTTGCCCTGCTCGTTGACGCGGAGGAATTTCGGGCCCCAGAACGTGCCCAGCGGCTCGCCGACGATAATCCGCTGCGACAGACGGCCCGACTGTCCCTGGCCGTTCACGTCGCCCGTGCCAATGAATGAACGGCCGGCGCCGAGGCTCGTCACCTCGTTGCGGTCGATCGTCGCCACGATGCCGGCGCTCAGTTGTCGCCTCGTGGCCTCGAAGATGTGCGCGTCGAGCGAGAACTCCACACCGGTGTTCTTCAGGTCACCGACGTTCTCGAGACGCGTCGACACCACGGCCGGCTGCGGCACCGACACCTCGAGGATGAGGTCTTTCGTCTTCTTCTGATAGAAGTCGATGACGCCGGTGAACCGGTCGTTGCTGAAGCCGTAGTCGATGCCGAAGTTGATCTGGTTCGACGTCTCCCACTTGAGGTCGGGGTTCGCGACCTGCGTCGCGCTCAAGCCCGTCGTGAGCCCGGTGCCAAACGGATACCGCGCGCCGGGGTCGGCCTTGAAGAGCAGCTGCGTTCCGTAGGGACGCACGGCCTGGTTGCCCTGAATGCCCCATCCGGCGCGGAGCGCGAGCGTCGAGAGGCCGAATGGCCGGTTCGCCATGAAGGACTCTTCGGACAGGCGCCACGACCCGGAGATGGCCGGGAACGTCGACCACTTGTTGCCTTCCGCGAGGCGCGACGACCCGTCGTACCGGAGGACGCCTTGAATGTAGTACTTGTTCGCGAAGCCGTAGTTCGCGCGGCCGAAGAACGATACCAGCTTGCTCTCGTCGTCATACGACGTCGGCGGCGGCGCCGCACCCGCCACGCCGGAGCTCAAGCTGTTCCACTTGAACACGTCGCTGACGAAGTTCTGTGCCTCGACCGAGAACCCGTAATTGTCGAACGAGCTGTACTCGTACCCGCCGACGACGTCGAGCTCGTGCTTCTGCGCGAAGCTCGGGTTGTAGGTCAGCAGCTGCTGGAAGTTGAGGTTCTGCAGGTTTCGCTCGGACTGGCGTGCGTATCCGTTGTACTGCGCGCCGATCGCGTTGCTGCGCGGCACGTAGGTCTGGCGCACGGATCCGCTGTAGTCCACGCCGAACGTCGTCTGCGCCGTGAGGCTCGGAAGAAGCGTGAGCGTTCCCGTCACGTTGCCTAACACGCGATTCTCGGGGGCGAGGTCCGAGATCTGCTTCACGAGCGCCACCGGGTTACGCGCGCTCTGCGCACCCGCGCCGGTCTCGTAGAACACTGTCTTGCCCGTCGCGGTATCCACGACGGTGACGGGTTGAGTGGGATTGTAGATCGCGACGTTCGTGAAAACGCCGCCCTCGAAGCCGCCGCCGTTCTCGAACGGGATGTAGTCGTTGTTCACGCGCGACGCGGCGAGGTTGAGCCCGATACCCAGCTTGCCGCCGAACGTGCTGTGCAACCCGTTGAGGCGGCCCTGGTATCGCTTGAGACCGCTCGAGACCACCACACCCTGCTGCTCGAAGTAGTTGAGCGACGCACGGTACTTCGTGGCCTCGGTTCCACCCGCGAACGAAACGTTGTGATTCTGCGAGTAGCCGGTGCGCGTGATCTCCTTCTCCCAATCCGTGCTCGCGGTGCCGAGCGCCGTGCCGTACTTCGGATCTAGCTTGCCGGCCGAGATCTGCTGCTGCACGAACGACCGATATTCGTTGCCACTCGCGTAGCCCAGCTCTTTCGTCGGCGACGCCGCGGCCGCATAGCCCTCGTAGCGGAGGCCCGTCGGCCCGCGGGCGGAGCCGCGCTTGGTCTGAATGAGAATCACGCCGTTCGCGCCGCGGCTTCCATAGATCGCCGTGGCCGAGGCGTCCTTGAGGACCGTGATCGACTCGATGTCGCTCGGGTTGATCGTGTTGAGCGGGCTTCGCGGAAGCGCCGCGTCGAAGCCAGTGCTCGGCGCGCTTGCCACCGTCTGCTCGTTCTGGAGCGGCACGCCGTCGACCACGTACAGCGGGTCGTTGCTCGCGCTGATCGACGTGCCGCCGCGGACGCGGATCTGCACGCCGGAGCCGGGCTCGCCGTTGTTCGTCACCATCTGCACGCCGGTGACGCGGCCCTGGACCAGCTGGTTGGGGTTGGTGATGACGCCCTTGTTGGCGTCATCGGCTTGGATCTGCGAGACCGACCCCGTGATCGCCTCGCGTCGCTGGCTTCCGTAGCCCGTGACGACGACTTCGCTCAGGGTTGCCGCGACGGCGACAATCGTAAAGTCGACGGTCGCGGTTCCGCCGGCGGCGACGGTCACCGGCTGTTCCTGCGCCGCGAACCCGATTCGAGTGATCCTGACTCGCTGTGGCCCGACCGCGACGCCTTGCAGGAAGTAGCGGCCGTCGAGCCGCGTGAGGCCGCCGATCTGCGTCCCGACGACCTGCACTTGCGCGTTCGCGACCGGTTGCTGCGTCGTGGAGTCCACGACTCGGCCGGAGATGCTGCCCGTGCCTTGTGCGTGCAGCGGGCTCCCTAACGCGGACCCGACCAGCAACGCTGTCATCACCCAACGTTCCTTCGCCATATCCCTCCCTCCCGGCTACGGGTGCAAACGGTGCCCCACCCCGTGGCGGTGCACCGAGTTCAGAGTTCAGCGACGCACGTCTATGGCTTCAACAACAGTCGATGGAATCGATTCCACAACAACGTACAACTGACTCGTCGAGCGACCGTGAGAGGCCGTTAGCGGAGGACGGTGGCTGGTAATCCACTCGTGACGGCACGTCGGTAATAACGTCTGACCCTTCGATCCGCAAGAACCAACCGGCGGAGGTGGCTGTGGACGAGGTGGATGGCGGTCCCGACGACTCCCGCCCCTGCGCCGGAAATCACATACTGGTGCATGACCCTCACCCTCATCACCCTCCTCGCGCAGCTCGCGGCGGTCGCCCCCAGGGAGGCGCCTCCGGTGCTGGCCTTCCCCGAGCCCGGTCTCGATGACCCTGCGGCCTACCGTGGCTACCAGACCCGGTTCTTCCGCGACGCCGCCGGCAACACGCTCCAGATCTACCTGGACTCCCGGTCGGGCCGCGTGGTGCATCTGTGGGCCGACGGCGAGAACGAGAGTATCGGCTTCACGGTCCGCTCGGGCGGCCGGCCGGCGATCCTCCACTGGGGAGGGAGCAGGGCGACGGTGTCATCAACCGGCGGTACCCGGCCCAGCCGCTCGCTCGAGTACGAGCTGGCCGCGGACGGTCCACGCGTAGACCTCGGCCTCTTCCTGCTCGGATCCATGAGGGTCGAGCGCGACCTGCAGTACTCCGAAAAGCATCTCGGCCCGTTCGTATCGCCGGCGTTCGCCCTGCCCGAGATCGAGGGGCTGCTCGCGCGGATCGAGCGGCTCGAGCCCTCTACGCAGTCGCGCCACCTCGCGCTGCTCGGGGCGTCAGAGGTGAGCACGCTTCGCACCCGGCTCCGTCCGGCAGTCACGACGAGCACGAGCGATTCGGTCTGGACCGCGCGGATCGTTCAGCCATCGCTCGACGCGAGAGACACGATTGCCCTCGAGCTCCGGGCCGACGCGCGAGCGATCACGGCATCGCGCGCTGGCGACTCGATCTCGCTGCGCGCGCGGACCGGCGCTCAGGTGCGGTTCTCGGTACGCGTTTCGTCCACCGGCAGGACGCTCACGCCCCTCACTCGCGAGGAGATCTTCACTCCGGCGTTCCTCCAGTTCCTGGCGGCGGTGCAGGACTCCGGACGGGCGGGCGGATCGGCCGGCATCAGGGCTCGGTGGGTGGAGCGCGAGGTGCGCGGCGTCGAGCTGCTGTCATCCCGCGAGAAGCTCATGGCCGGCCTTCCGACGTACGCCACCTACTTCGGGCGCGACATGCTCGTCAGCGCGCTCATGATGCGCTCGATCTGGCGGCCGGAGATGTCGGAGTTCGCGGTGGCGAGCGTGCTTCGAAAGCTTTCCCCGAGCGGCCAGGTGAGTCACGAGGAAGCGCTTGGTGGCCAGGCGGTCCGCGAGGGGGCGGCGGAATACACGCGGCTCGTCGACAACCAACTCAAGGCGGCGGCAGAAGGCAACCGGGCCGCGGCCGACTCGATTCTCGAGCGCGCGACCGCCGTGCTCCGCGACCTGCGCCGCACGCGCGAGAACTATCACATGATCGATGACGAGTTCCAGCTCGCCGTACTCGCTGGCCGCTGGCTCGCGGATTCCGCGGTCACGGCGGAGCGGAAGCGCGCGTTTCTCGCCGACTCCTCGGATGGTGGTGGCACCCGCCTCGCGCGTCTCGTTCGGGAGCTGGGCCTCGTGATGCGAATGACGGCCGCGTATGCGGCCGATCCGATCCCGACCAACCTCGTGTCGTTCGAGCCGGCCGATTCCGGGCGCTGGTCGCCGGCGAGCTGGCGGGACAGCGGCGCGGGATACGGCGGCGGGTTTGGAAGGTACGCGATGGATGTCAACGCGATCTGGGTGCCGCATGCGCTGGAATCCATCGGCCGCATTCTCGCGACGATCGCATCGATGGGCATGTCGCTCGACTCGCTCGCGTCAACGATGCCGGATCTCGCCCCTGGGGAGCCGCTCGGACGGTTCGCGCGCAACCCACTGCTGCTCGACCAGGCCGTCGATCGGTGGTACGGCGCGTCCGGGCACTTCATCGTCAGGCTCTCACCGGCACAGGTCAGGGCGAAGGTGACGGCACGCCTCGCTGCGCTGCGGGCCAACGAGCGTCGCCAGTGGGCTCGCGTGCTCGGCGCGACGAAGGCCGACCAGGATTCCCTTGTGTTCCTCGCGCTGGCGCTTGACCGAGGCGGGCAGCCCATCGGGGTCGCCAACAGCGACCCTGCCACTCGACTTTTCCTCGGCGAGCGTGAGTCCGGCGTGGCGCTGGACACCTCGTCGCTCGCCGTCTCGCTGCGCGACGTGCGGCTGTTCGTGCGCGCGTACCCCGTCGGGCTGTTGATCGATCGCGTGGGGCCCGTGGTCGCGAACGACGCCTATGCGACGCCCGCGATCTGGCGCGCCTTCGACCGCGACCGGTATCACAGCCCTTACGTCGTGTGGGGCCGAGAGGTCAACCTATTCCTGCTCGGCGCGGCGCAGCATGTGTCCGCGATGACGGCTGCGTCGCCGGGCGCCCCGGCCGGGCGCGCCGCGTACGTGCGCGAGCTTCGGGACGCCATGTCGAAGGTGCGGCGCGCCGTGGAGTCGTCAGGGTTCCGGAGCGAGCTGTGGAGCTACGCGCCGCAGGGCGACCGGGTCGTCGCGATTCGCTACGGGAGCGGCGCGGACGTGCAGCTCTGGAGTACGACCGACCTCGCGGTGCAATTCGCCCTGTCGCGGATCGGTCGTTAGGCATTCGTCAGGCATCGGCAGGCTAGTGGAGCGTGTGTGAGATGTTGATAGCAGGCGTCTTAGGCCTCGTTGCCAGATTTGG
>JBKOYV010000252.1:0-4904 GCA_046725585.1 Gemmatimonadota bacterium
CGTGAGGTGCGAGTACTCGGAGAACGACCCCGTCGTCGACGGCAGGAATAGGTGATTGAGCGTCGGGAACACCTTGGCCGTCACGTCCTTGTTCCCTGCACCGCGCACGGCCTCCGCAAGGATCTGAGCGTGCGACTCGTCAACCTGGCGGTCGCGCTCTCCCTGAAGAATCAGAAGCGGTTGCTTCACTCGCCGCGCCGTCGGCAGCGGGTCGTACGCGAAGTATTCGCGGATCCAGGCGTTCGTCTTCTGACCCGGAATGTCGCCGCCGGCCAGCACGGAATTCACCGCCTCCTTCTGCTTCTCGCGCAGCGACTGCTTCACTGCTTCGGTCATCGTCGTGTCGGATCGCAGCATGTCCTCCTGCTGCTCGATCGACACCTCGGCCCCGCGCTTCGCGACGCCGGCCATCATCACGACGGCGGCGAGCTTCGTGTCGCTCGCGCCGATCATCGCCGCGATCGATGCGCCTTCGCTGTGCCCGATCACGACGATGCGCTGCGGATCGATCTCCTTGCGAGCGCGCAGCCATGCGACCTGCGCGCGCGTGTCCTCGGCGAGCGAAGTCGTCGTCGCATTCTCGAGTGTCTCACGGCCGGTTGATCCGCCGATGCCGCGATCGTCCACGCGCAGCACCGCAACCCCGTTCGACGCGAGCCGCTCGGCGATCTGCCGGAACGGTGCGTATTGCTCGAGCCCAGGCAGCGCGATGCGCTGGTCGCGCGTCTGCAGTCCGGAGCCCGTGATCATCACGGCGGCTGGATGGCGCGTCGCACTCTTCGGCACGAGCAGCGTGCCCGCGAGCGAGTACGTCGCGACCGGGATCGTAACCTCCTCCGCGGTGAACGCCGCGCCCGCCGGTGCCGAGTAGTCGATCGCGGTGGTCGACTGCGTCGGTGCGACCGATGCGCCGTCGCTCAGGCTCGCCATGAGCGCCGGCAGCCACTTCGCACTTTCCGGTCGCGCGGCGGCGAACTTCTGCGCCGGCACGGCCATGATCGCAAGGCGACCATCGCCATCGCGCCAGATGACGTACTGCTGGATGGCGACGCGGGCCACGAACCGCGCGAACGTTGCGGTCTCGCCATTGTCGAGTCGCACGGTGTCCGAGGCGGTCCGCTCGATCGTCATCGGGACCTGCGGGAAGATCGGGAATTGTTGCGCCCCGCCTTTCGCCTCATCGTACCGCGCGACGATGAACACGTTCGGGTAGAAGATGTTGCCGCCCACCCACGACGCGCCCTTCGCGTATGGCACCGACTGCTGCTGACCGTTGGTGGTGAGCGTCGCTGTCCCGTCCTTGAACGTGCCGGACTGGTCGAAGGGCTGGCCACCCACCGTTCCCTTCGCCGATGCGGAGGTAGGTATGAGGTCGGCCCCGAGCTCGAGGTGCGTCGTTAGGTCGATCCCCGCGCCGACGCCGGCCAGCTGCGTTCGTCCGGTAGCGGTGTAACCGCCGTCGGGCCGGCACGTGATGTCGAACGTCTCGTTACCGAGCGATTGGCCGCCGGCGGTCAGATCGTACCTGCCGGCGCCGCACAGCGACCAGTTGCCGACTCGCTGAGCTCCAAGCTGTTCACTCATCAGCGCCACAGCAGCAAATGTCGTCAGCGCGAGGAACCGCGCTCGGTTGTTCGTCATTGAATCCTCTGAATCGCGCCACGCGTGCTTGGTTATCAGTGTTCGACCATCGTGCTTCGATAATTAGCCAATTATCTAATTAATGCAAGCCCGCGCAGTCATCCCCACTGGGCGCCGTGGTCGTATCTTGTTTTGGTGTCCGCTGATGCCGAATCGAAGCTCAAACAAGGTTCCATGCCTGAGACGCTCGCCGAACCGTCGCTGGTTACGCCCGATCGTGTTTCGCTCGATCGCATAGTGGCCGCGCGTGACGTCATCCGCGGACGGCTCCACTACACACCGACCATGACGTCGACATTCCTGTCCGATCGGGTCGGCGCGCCGATTCACCTCAAGCTCGAGCTGTTCCAGAAGACTGGGTCGTTCAAGCCGCGAGGCGTGCTTAACCGCCTCGCGAACCTGACCGATGCCGAGCGCCAACGCGGGCTCGTCACGCTCTCCGCCGGCAATCACGCGCAGGCGGTGGCGTGGGCAGCGCGCGAGTACGGCGTCAAGGCCACCGTAGTCATGCCGTCCAGGGCGACGAAGGCGAAGGTGGACGCGACCTTGGGTTACGGCGGTGACGTGCTGCAGACCGACGGTGACCTCCTCGCGACGGCACTCGAGATCCAGCGCGAGCACAAGCGCACGCTGGTGCACCCGTTCGATTGCCCGTTCGTCATCGCCGGTCAGGGCACGTTAGGCCTAGAGGTGCTCGAGCAGGTTCCCGAGGTCGAGACGGTGATCGTGGCCGTGGGCGGCGGCGGCCTGATCTCCGGCGTCGCGGCCGCCGTGAAGTCGGTGAAGCCACACGCGCGTGTGATTGGCATCGAGCCGGTCGGCGCGCCCGGGATGACGGAGAGCTTGCGACGATCGGAGCCGGCACGTCTCGAACGTCTCGATACGATCGCCGACGGACTCGCCGCGCCATTCGTGGGGAGACTCAACTACCTCCACGCGCGCGATCTGGTGGATGAGATTGTCCTGGTGACCGACGACGAGATCATCGCGGCGATCCGGGTGCTGATGGAACGGTGCAAGATCGTGCCGGAACCGGCCGGCGCGGCGACGACCGCGGCGCTGCTGTCGGGCAAGGTGAGCCTAACGCCCGGATCGACGACGGTCGCGATCGTGAGCGGAGGGAACATCGACCAGGGGCGACTGAAGGAGCTGCTCTGACACTGGTAATTGGTTGCTGATCACTCTCTCCTCCACCGCGCGCTGGTGCCTCTGACGTCGATGTGCGCGAATGGTCCGCTGGTCCCCATGGCATGGTAGAGTCCCAGACCACCGACGAGCGCCGGATATGACTTCTCGACTCGCTCGACCGAACGAAGGATCACCTGTGTATCCCTCAGGTCGAGCCGGCCGTCGCGGTTCAGGTCGTCCATGCGGCCATCGCCGTCGGCGTCGATGATGATGTCGGCCGCGTCGCCGTATTGATGGCGACTCGCGCGTGCCGCGCCCTCCGCCACGATTCGGTCGTTGTAGTAGGGCGCGCGAAAGCCGCTCAGCACCCTAACGCGGTCGGTCGGCACGCCGTGCGACGCAAGATCCGCGAGCACGAGCTCCAGCTTGTCGATGAGCGGCTCCTGGAGCACGACGAACTTCGGCCACACGTCGCGCTGGTCGTGCGTGAGAAACTCCTCCAGATGGAAGTGTTCGGACAGCTTGAGCCCCGCGTTCTCGGGGGTCACTTCGATGAAACCGTCCGGATTCCAGTACTTCCGCCCCATCATCCATCGTTCTGACGGCCAGCGGCCGAGCCGATAACCCTGCAGCGACTCGCCGCGCTTTTCGCCAAATGGCCGGAGCACGATGAACGCGAACCGTGTCTTCGTTCCGTTCGCCGCGACCGGGTACACGCCTGGGGACCGGATCGCACCCTCGCCAAACGTGGTAATGAACCCGGCGAGCGTCGCCGCCGACGCGCGTGTCAGTGTGCGAAAACGCACCTTCCCGCTGTGCCCGCCCATCGAATCGGCGACCGCGAACGGCACCAACGTGGCGGCGGTGCTCGTGTCCGGAGCCGGCGTGACCCCAGCGAGGGTCGCGACGTCCGCGGCATTCGGTGCGCGAAGCGCATCGCCCTCGCCGCGCGCGGACGACACCACGCGCGCGATGACGATCGCCAGACCCACGACGGCTGCGACGGCGAGCGTGCGCCGAGCCAGGGGGGACTCGAGCCATTCCATGACCCAAGTATATCGCTCGGACGCGCCCGGTTCATTTGAACCGCCCAAGCATCCAGAACCGCGACAGGAAGTGGATCGCTCGGCCGTCTGCAGTGAATCGCCGGTACGCTCCCTCTTCGGGAAAAGGAACGAGAGAGAGACGGCAGTGGGCAGCGCACTGAAGCCGGCAGTGGGCGGTGGGCAGTAGGCAGAAGGCAGAGGACGAAACGCGATGCGTGGCGCCCTCTCTGCCGTCTGCTATCTGCCGTCTGCCGTCTGCCGTCTGCCGGCTTCAGTGCGCTGCCGTCTGCCCTCTCACACGGCTCGTGCCACCAAAGAACCAAACCGGATGGGTTGGGGAGGCACGCGAGATCATGTTTACCACGCGATCGCGTACGCCTCACGCCGCGGGTCCGCGCCCGCAATGCGACCACCGGACGGCCTCACCATGATCACCTGCGCGCCGCCAAACTCCTCGCTCGGCTCCTGTACCTGCACCTGATGACCGCGCTTGCTCAGCGCATCTCGGGTCTCGGCCGGAATCCCGGGCTCCACACCGAGCCGGTCGCGGCCATACCAGCGGAAGCGTGGAGCCTCGACCGCCTGCTGCGGCGTCAAACCGAACTGCACGATGTTCGTGATGACCTGAACGAGCGTCTGCGGCTGACCATCACCGCCCGGCGTCCCCACGACCATCAGCAGCGACCCGTCCGGACGCAGGACCATCGCCGGGCACAGCGTGTGGAACGGTCGCTTCCCCGGCGCGATCACCTGCGCGTGCGTGGTGTCGAGCACGTACAGCGAGCCGCGATTGTGCAGCGTCACGCCCGTTCCCGGCACCATGCGTCCGCTGCCGAACGCGGCGAAGAGACTCTGAATCATCGAGACCGCGTTGCCGTCCTTGTCCACGACCCCGAGAAACACCGTATCACCCGTGCCGTCGCGATCCGCGTTCGACGACCCCTCGTTCGCCTTGAGCTTGTCGCGAAGGCGGCGCGCGAGATCCGCCGCGTAGTCCTTGGAGATCAGTCGATCGACCGGTACCTGCACGAACGCCGGATCAGCGACGTACTTGTCGCGATCCGCGTACGCGAGCTTCGCGCCCTCGAC
>JBKOYV010000278.1:0-2451 GCA_046725585.1 Gemmatimonadota bacterium
TCATGCAAGCCGAGCCGAACGTCACGCCGTTTCTCGACGTGCTGCTCGTCTTGCTGATCATCTTCATGTATCTGTCGCTGAATCAGCAGAAGATCATCACCGCGCAGCTCCCTGACCCGACTCCGGTCGTAGGTCCTAACACCCCGTCCATTGTGCTCGAGGTGCGTCCCAACGCGAGCTACTCGATCAACACGCAGCTCGTCTCGGGAAGCCAACTCGCGGGTCGACTGCGCGCGATCTACGAGGGGCGCCCGGAGAAAACGATCATCGTCCGCGCAGCCCCCGGGGTGCGCTACCAGGAGGTGGTCACGGCGATGGACATCGCGAAGGGCGCGGGCGTGGTGGCGATCGGGTTGAAGTAGCCGGGGCTCGGGGGTGGCTGGGACGTGGTCGGAGTCGCTCGATGAAACCGCGGGGCCGCGGTTCAGCCCCGCCGGATGCCCCAAGCGGTTGCGAGGAGCCAGCAACCGGGCGCATTTCCCGTTTGCAGCTTCTCGCTTCGCCCGCCAGATTTTGCGGGTCCCTTCCGTGCAGTGGCTATGCGTTTCCCTGCTCACCTCCGGCGCTCGGCGTTCGACGTCGCGATCCAGCAGCTCCGCGACGGACGCCCGGGTGAAGGCAGCTACGGCCGCCGACTCGCTCTGCTCCTCACGATTCCTACGTTCGACGACCCCGTCGCCCGCGACATCCGACGCACGTCAACGGGCGAACTCTACGTGGTCCGCACGATCTGGAATCGCGCGTTGGATCTCGCGAGCGCGAGCTTGAGCCGCGAGGTCCGAATCGGCCTCGGCGGCCGCGTGCTGGCGCCGGCCGTGTCATTCACGAGCCTTCACCCACCGTCGCTCCATTCGACCAAGGTGATGGTGGCGCCAGACGCGATCGACGCGTTGTTCGACAGCGTCACCTCTGCAACCGTGACGTGTTGCCCTCACCAGCCCGAACCGCCCCTCGATGCGACGGTCTTCGAGCTGACGTTCGGCGAGGAGATGAACGAGACGCGCTATCGCTGGTTCGCCGCTGCGCCCGCCGGTTGGGCGCCGCTCGGGGATTTCGCGTCGCGCCTCATCCGCCTCGTGGACGAGCCCGCGGGCGTCGCGGCACGATGACCAACCCGTCGGTCACCTCTGTGCCGGAGCGCGAGATTGCCACGGCGATCATCGCGCTCTCCCGCCGCTACCTGCGCGAGTACCTCACGAAGATTCGGCTCTCGGTCTCCGTGCTCGACGATCACGTCGTCTGGGCACGACCTAACGAGGGATCGAACAGCATCGGCAACCTGATGCTCCACCTCGCGGGCAACGCTCGCCAGTGGATCGTGAGCGGCGTCGGCGGCGCTCGCGACGTGCGAGACCGACAGTCGGAGTTCGACCAGCGCACTCCCCTCCCGATCACGACGCTGATCGATCGGCTGGAACAAGCGATCTCGGACGCCGACCGTGTGCTCGCGTCGCTCACCCCCGCGGATCTCCACACGCGCCGCCAGATCCAGGCGAACGACATCAGCGTCCTCGAGGCGATCTATCACGTCGTGGAGCACTTCTCGATGCACACCGGGCAGATCATCTTGCTGGCGAAAGCGGAGCAGCCCGATCGCGTGCGGTTCTACGATATGGTCGATGGGCATCCGCGACTCACCGCGGACTTTCATGGCCGGACGCCCATACATCCTCGCTGAGACGAACTGGAAAGCGGTTCGCGACACGAAGTACGACGTCGCAATCCTCCCCTGGGGCGCGACCGAAGCGCACAACTATCACCTTCCGTACGGCACCGACGTCATCGAGACCGAAGCGGTGGCGGCGGAGTCCGCGCGTCGTGCGTGGGAGCGGGGCGCGCGTGTGATCGCGCTGCCATGTGTGCCATTCGGCGTGAACACGGGGCAGCTCGACATTCCGTTCTGCATGAACATGAACCCGTCCACGCAGGCGGCGGTGCTCGGGGACGTGGCCTCGGTGCTCGACTCGCACGGCGTGGGAAAGCTCGTGATCCTGAACGGTCACGGCGGGAACGACTTCCGTCTGATGATTCGCGAGCTGCAGCCGAAGGTCCGGCTGTTTCTCTGCACCGTCAACTGGTACACGTGCCTCGACCCTCGAACCTTCTTCACCGAGCCCGGTGACCACGCGGGAGAGATGGAGACGAGTCTCGTGCAGCACCTGACGCCAGACCTCGTGCTGCCACTCTCGGAGGCGGGCGATGGCCGCGCCCGGCGCTTCACAGTCGCGGGACTTCGCGATGGCTGGGCGTGGGCGCCGCGTCGGTGGACGAAGGTGACCGATGACACCGGCACGGGGAATCCGCACGCGTCCACACCGGACAAGGGCGCGCGATACCTCAACGCGGTGGCGGAACGGCTGGCGGGGTTCTACGTCGAGCTCGCGGCAGCGGACCCCGAGCACCTCTATGCCTAACGTCTCGCGATGCGGGTGGGCGCGGACGGAGCTGAGC
>JBKOYV010000255.1:0-6157 GCA_046725585.1 Gemmatimonadota bacterium
CGCCTTGAGCTTGTCGCGAAGGCGGCGCGCGAGATCCGCCGCGTAGTCCTTGGAGATCAGTCGATCGACCGGTACCTGCACGAACGCCGGATCAGCGACGTACTTGTCGCGATCCGCGTACGCGAGCTTCGCGCCCTCGACGATCGTGTTGATATAATCGGCCGAGTTGCGGCCCATCGGCTTGAGGTCGGACGCCTCGGCGACGTTCAACGCCTCGAGCAGGGTGACGCCCTGGGTGTTGGGCGGGAACGCGATCACCGGATTGCCCATGTACGTGCTGCGGATCGGTTTTTCCCACGTGGAGTGATGGGCTGCGAGATCCGCGGCCGTGACGAGCCCGCCCTCCTTCTCCATGAACCGGGCGATCTGCTGCGCGAGCTGGCCTTTGTAGACGAAGTCCGGTCCTGATGCCGCGATCGAGCGTAGCGTCCGGGCGAGCTCGGGCTGCTTGAGCAGCGACCCGACCGGCGGGGCCTCGCCGTTAGGCAGGAAGATGCGTGCGAGCTCCGGATCGGCCGCGACCTTCTTCTTCGATTCGGTGATGTCGGCGTTGAGTCGCGGCGACACCGGGAAGCCGCGTTCGGCATAGCGGATCGCGGGTTGGAGCGCCTGCGATAGCGAGATCGTGCCGTACTTCTGAAGCGCGTCAGCCCAACCCCGAACCGCGCCCGGTACCGACACCGAGAGAATGCCGGAGCCCGGGACGGCCGTCAGCCCTCTCTCACGGAAGAACGCCGGCGTTGCCTTGCTTCCTGCGCGTCCGCTTCCGTTCAATGCCACGATCTCGCCAGTCTTCGCGAGACGGATGAGCAGGAAGTTGTCGCCTCCCACGCCGTTCATGTGGGGCCTGACGACGGCCAACACGCCCGCCATCGTGATCGCCGCATCGACCGCGTTGCCTCCTCGCTTCAGTACTTCCATCCCCGCGGCCGACGCGAGCACATGGTCCGAGGTGACCGCGGCTTCAATGCCGCCGACATCCGGCCGCATGGACGGGAGCTGCGCGGCGACGGGGAGCGCGGTGAACGAAAGCAACGCGGCGGCAGGCGCCGCCGAAGAAAGAGCTGACATGGTCATTCGATGTTAGCTGTTAGGCATGAGCGACGGCATCGCCGATTGCTCGATCATCCACAACGTGCGGTCCGCACCGCTCACCATGGCGGCGGGGTAGTGTCGCGCGGCCTCGCCGCCTTGCAGGATCTCGGCGAGGACGGGGCGTTTGTCACCTCCCGCGACGAGAAAGAGTACATTCCGCGCGCCGTTCAAGCACGGCAGCGTGAGCGTCACACGTGGCACAGCCGGCTGGACGGTGGTCGGAGCGTCGACGGCGCGGGCCCAGTGCGTTCGCTCCGCCAGTACCGGCGAGCCGGGGAACAATGACGCCGTGTGTCCGTCGGGTCCGACACCCAGAAGCACGAGGTCGATCGCCGCCGGCCGCCCACCGTTTGCCACCAGCACCCGTCGGAGGGTCCGCTCGTATGCGTCGGCCGCATCGCCTACGGTCGGCGTGTCCGTCGGAATCGGATGGACGTGATCTGCTGGTATCGGCGCGTCGGCGAGGAGCGTGTCGGTCGCCATCTTGTAGTTGCTCCGCTTGTCGTCGCTCGGTACGAAGCGCTCGTCGCCGAAGAGCACCTGCCAGCTCGGCCACTCGATCTCGTCTCGGTGCCGCTCGACGAGCAGCCGGTACGTGCGCTTGGGCGTGTTCCCGCCGGCGAGCGCGATCGAGAACCGCCTGCGCTCCGCGATGCTTTCCCGCGCGATGGCGACGATACGCTCGGCCGCGGCCGCGCTGAGCGCCTCGAGATCAGGGAACGCTTCGACTTGTCGACCGCCTGTGCTGCGCATGCGTCCCGGTAGAGTGCCTCTGTTCCCGGTTCCCCGATCCCGGTTCCCTTCGATTCCCGATTTCCGATTCCCGATTCCCGTTATTCTCGATTCGACCACTTCTGCCCGTTTCGCTGCATCAGCTCATCCGACTCCTTTGGCCCCCACGCCCCCGCAGCATAGAACGACACCGCGAGCGTGTTGTCCAGGATGGGGGTGAAGAGCCTCCACGCCGCTTCCACCTCATCGGCGTGCACGAACAGCGTCTGGTCGCCTTCGAGCACGTCGAGCAGCAGCGTCTGGTACGCCTCGGGAAGCTCCTGGAACCGCTCCTTGTAGAAGAAATCGAGCGGAAGACGCTCGAGCTTGAGCGGCTTGCCCGGCGCCTTGATGTGGAAGTAAAGCGCGAACCCTTCGTCGGGCTGGATCGTTAGGCGAAGCGTGTTGCGGTGCACGTCCGGCGAGCCTAACGGGGTGAACATCCACACCGGCGGCTTGCGGAACTTCACCACGATCTCCGTCACCCGTTTCTTCATGCGCTTGCCGGTGCGAACGAAGAACGGCACGCCCTGCCACCGCCAGCTGTCGATATCGAGCTTGATCGCGGCGAACGTTTCCGTCCTCGAATTGGGCGCGACCCCAGGCTCCTCGCGGTATCCCGGGATCGCCTGTCCCGCGATGTCACCGTGCGCGTACTGGCCGAGCACCACGTTCTTGGGCGTGATGGCCTTGATCGACCGCAGCGCCTTCACTTTCTCCTGGCGAATGAACTCCGCCGTCATCATGGCCGGCACTTCCATGGCGACGAGCGAGACGAGCTGGATCCCGTGGTTCTGGAGGATGTCGCGCACCGCGCCGGCCTGCTCGTAGTACGCCGCGCGGCCCTCGATCCCGAGCTCCTCGGCCACCGTCACCTGAACGCTCTCCACGTGATCGCGATTCCACAGCGATTCGAACACGGAGTTCGCGAAGCGGAAGACGAGCAGATTCTGCACCGTCTCCTTGCCGAGGTAGTGGTCGATCCGGTAGACCTGCGACTCGTCGAAGTATTTGTGGATGAGCTGATTGAGCGCTTCAGCCGACTGGAGGTCGCGGCCGAACGGCTTCTCGATCACGAGGCGCGTCCAGTACTTGGTGCCGTTGCCCGGCCCGGTCTGGCTCCGCCCGAGGCCTGCTTCGCCGAGCCCCTGAATCGTCGATGGGAAGACGTTAGGCGGCAGCGCGAGGTAGAACACGCGATTCGGCGGGACGCCTCGCTCCTTCTCGAGCTGTGCGATGCGCGTCGCGACCGCCTTGAAGTCGTCAGGCGTCCCGCTGCCGATCGGCTGGTAGAAGACCGTCTTCTCCACCCAGTGCTCGATCTCGCTCGCCGCCATGCCGTCGTCTTCTACTGCCTGTCGCACGACGTCGCGGAAAGAGCGGTCGTCCATGCCGGTATCGCGCGCGACGGCAAGGACCGTCACGCTGTCGTCGATCAACCCGTCGTGCCGAAGCCGCGAGAGCGCGGGGAGGATCTTCCGCCGTGCGAGGTCACCCGTCCCCCCGAACACGACGAACGTGCAATCCCCCTGAACGCGTCGCTCCTGAACCCGCTCCTGTCCCTCTCGGGCCTGAATCCCCTTCAGTCTCGCCGGTCGTCCCGCCTTCGTCGCCATCGCCGTGCCTCTGCGCTCGTATGTCCGCCGCCTAACGAATCTCCCGTTCCCGATTCCCGACAGCTCGATTCCCTATTCCCGATTCCCGATTCCCTACTTTTTCTTGATCGCGTGTCCGCCAAACTGATTCCGCAACGCCGACAACAGTCGATCGGCGAACGACTCTGAGTCGCGCGACCGCAACCGCTGGATCAGCGACAGCGTGATCACCGGCGCCGGGACATCGAGATCGATCGCCTCCGTCACCGTCCAGCGCCCTTCACCGGAGTCGGATACGTATGGCGCGATCGACTCGAGCTCCTGATCGTCATGCAGGGCGCGCGCCGTGAGGTCGAGCAGCCACGAGCGCACCACGCTGCCCGTGCGCCAGAGTTCCGCGATCTGCGCGAGGTCGAGGGAGAACTCCTTCTTGTGCTTGAGGATCGAGAACCCCTCGGCGTACGCCTGCATCATGCCGTACTCGATCCCGTTGTGCACCATCTTCGTGAAGTGCCCTGCCCCCGCGGGCCCCACGTGCCCCCAGCCCTGATCCTTCGCGGGGGCAAGCGTCTCGAAGAGCGACCGCAGTCGTTCGACCGCTTCGTTAGGCCCACCGACCATCAGGCTGTAGCCTTCCTTGAGCCCCCAGATGCCGCCGCTCGTTCCCACATCGACGAAGTGTAGCCCGCGCTCGGCCACCATGGCCGCGCGCCGTATCGACTCCTTGTAGTTGCTGTTCCCCCCGTCGATGATGGTGTCACCGCTCGAGAGCAGCTCGGCGAGCGCGCGCACGGTGTTCTCGGTCGGATCACCGGCGGGAAGCATGACCCAGACGGCACGTGGCGACTTGAGCTGCCTCACGAGATCCTCGAGGGCGCTTGCAGCCCGGGCGCCGTGTCCTGCTGCGGCCTGCACGGCCTCGGCGCTGCGGTCGAAGGCAACGACCTCGTGGCCACCCTGAACGAGACGGGTCGTCATGTTCGCGCCCATCTTGCCCAACCCCACCATCCCTAGCTGCATTGCGCCCTCCGGTGCCGGCGAATTGTTCTCAATAGTACGTCACTCTAGGCACACCGAGGTATTGCACTCGGGGCGGATGCGCGTAGACACCCCGGTGAAAGACATCGGAGGGCGCTGCAGACGGCAGACGGCAGCGCATTGGCCCTCGCGACAGCCACCTCGAGTCGATACAATTAGACAATTAGCTAATTATCTGATGCTCGCCCTTACCCACTCGTGAACGCCGTCTTCCGCGCCCTCGCCGACCCCACCCGACGCGAGATCCTCAAGCTCCTCCGCGCCGGCCCCCGCACCTCCGGCGAGATCGCCGACCGATTTCCATCCACATGGGCCACGATCTCACGCCACCTCGGCATTCTTCGCGACGCCAACCTCGTCCTGGCCGAGCGCGACGGACAGAACGTGCGGTACGAGCTGAACACAACCGTCTTTCAGGAGGTCGTCGAGCACCTGCTCGACTGGACCAAACCTCCACGGAGGCCAAATGCGTAGGTGGTTGCCGGCATCGTTCATCGCCGGCGCATGGCTGTTCTCCATCGCCGTGTACTCGCGACTCCCCGATCGCGTGGCCGTGCACTGGGGCCTCTCGGGCGAGCCGAACCGGTATGGTAGCCGCATCGAGGGCGCGTTCCTCCTGCCGGCGCTGATGGTCGCGCTCTTTCTTCTCATGCAATGGTATCCGTCGCGCGACCCGCGCGCCGCGAACATCGCGAAGTTCCGCAGCGCGTATGACACGATAGTCGCCATGACGATCGCGTTCCTCGGCGTGATGCACGTCCTCGCGCTCGGGCAGTCGCTCGGCTGGCGAGTCGATATCACGACCGTCGCCCTTGTCGGCGGCGGTGCGCTGTTCGTCGTCCTTGGCAATCTCCTTCCGCTTGCACGCTCCAATTTCATCTTCGGCATTCGCACGCCGTGGACGCTGTCGAGCGAACGCGTTTGGACGCGTGCGCACCGAGTCGGCGGTTATGCGATGGTTGCGGCGGGCCTGATCATCATTGCGAGCGCGTTCGTCGCCCGGCCGATGGGAGTCGTGGTCGCGCTCACAAGCCTCCTTCTCTCAGGCCTGATTCCCATCGTGTATTCGTACATTCTCTGGTCGCGCGATCGTCCGGGCCCGTAGAGCACTCCTCCCTGAGCGTCCGGCCCGGCGTCGAGTTGCAAGCACGGCGCGTGCAATTGTGCGAGGTCCCCGGCCCCCGGCTCATTGAAACGGCCGAGGTTGGCTTCCACCAGTATCACTCGCCATGACCGTTGCCGCCGAACGCCGCCACGAGGATCGAGGACGACTCCGCCTTCTCTGGGATGTCCTCTACCGCGGCCTGCGCGTGTCGTATGGGCACGCGCACTCGTTCGCCACGGCGCTCGGCATGTTCCTCGTGTTCGGCGCCCTCATCGCGATCACGGGAACGTGGGCGTTCGCCGAGCTGGCAAAGCTGGTGAGCGGCGGGCACACGCAGGCGTTCGACGACGCGGTGCTCCGGTGGATGCAACGCCATCAGACGCCGTGGCTCCAGAGTCTCATGATGGAGATCACGATGCTCGGCACCTGGATCGTAGTGCTGAGCATCGTGAGCATCGCCGCGCTCTTCCTCTGGCTCACGCGCCACCGCTACTCGGCCGCGTTGCTATTGGTTGCCACGGCGGGCGGCATTGGACTCAACAACGTTCTGAAG
>JBKOYV010000261.1:0-5759 GCA_046725585.1 Gemmatimonadota bacterium
CTGCGCGCGACGGCGCGATGGCGTGACATATGCCCGCCGACCTCACAGCCGTGGCAGGTGCTCTCGGCGCTGCTCGCGCTCCTCGAGCTCGCGCGCCGCGGCGAGCTCCGGCTCGCGCAGCTCGCACCCTTCGCCTCCGTATTGATCAGTCGTGAATCCTCTAGCCAGGCTGCTTGAAGCGGCGCTCTTCGCGAGCGCGCGCCCTATCCCGCTCGACGAGCTTGCGGCTCTCGATTCCGACGCGTCGCCAGCAGCCCTGCAGTCCGCGCTCGATGAGCTTCGCGAGATGTACGACACCGCGGGGCACGGCGTGGAGCTCGTGGAAGTGGGCGGTGGCTGGCAGATCCTAACGAGAGCCGAGTACACGGAGGCCATAGAGCGCGCACAGCTCGCCGCACGCCCTCACCGCCTGTCTGGTGCATCGCTCGAAACGCTGGCGATCATCGCGTATCGCCAGCCCATCGGTCGTGCGGAGATCGAGGAGATCCGCGGCGTCGCCGTCGGGAGCGTGCTCAAGTCGCTGCTGGAGCGTGGCCTGATCGACGTGGTCGGCCGTGCGGAGGGTGTCGGCCGTCCGCTGCTGTACGGCACCACGCCGATCTTCCTCGAACAGTTCGCGCTGCGACACCTTGAGGAGCTGCCGAGAGGCGACGAGCTGGCGATCGCGCTCCGCACCACGACTCCCGCCGAACCGGCACCCGAGGCGGCGCCGACGGCGTGAGCGGCGAACCGATGCGAATTCACCGCGCGCTTGCCCGTGCGGGCGTCGCGTCGCGGCGAAAGGCCGAGGAGCTCGTCGCAGCGGGCCGGGTGCAGGTGAACGGCCTCGTCGCGCGCACGGGACAATCGGTGGATCCTGCCGTCGATCGCATCACGGTCGATGGGCACGAGCTCGATCGGCCGCCCGGCTCGTTCGAATGGATCGTGCTGAACAAGCCGGCGGGCGTGGTGACGACGAAGTCCGATCCGGAAGGGCGCCGCACGGTGTTCGATCTGGTTCCTACGACACCCGGTCTCACCTACGTCGGCCGACTCGACTACCTCACCGAGGGTGTCCTGTTGCTCACGACGGACGGCGAGGCGGCGCACCTCCTCACGCACCCGAGCTCGGAGGTCGAGCGAACGTACGTCGCGACCGTTCGTGGTGACGCTCGAGCCGCGGTCATTGCGGCGAGGCGAGGTGTCGAGCTCGACGACGGGCTCGTCCAGCCACGTGCGGTCGAAGCCCGCCCGTTAGGGAACCGCACGTCGGAGCTCGAGATCACCATCGCCGAAGGGCGCAATCGCGAAGTTCGACGGTTCTGCGAAGCGCTCGGCCTGGAGATCCAGCGTCTCGTGCGCGTTCGATTCGGTCCCGTTACGCTCGATCGTCTCGAATCCGGCGCCACCAGAGCGCTCTCGGTTCGTGAGCAGCACGAGCTGACACGGCTGCTCGGTCGCCCGCTCGCCGTGAAGCCACCGCCGGAGCGCCGTCGACAGCGTGAACCGCGCCGCGAGCGGCCGAGGCGTGAGGCATCGCACGAACGAAAACCCAGGAAACCCCGTTAGCCGGGTGACGTGACCGGCGGAGCCGAATCGCTGGTTTCGTGTATACTCTCCAGACCGGACTGAGAGGCAACTGGCGGCATACCCAGCCCGGTCCCGAACTTGAAACGGCGAGCTCGAGCAGCGAACGGGCGCTGGATCGAGCTCACTTACTCTCGGAGCGTGCGCGTGGCAACACAGGTCTCCTCGCAGGCGGACATGGCGCTGGTGCAGGGCGTGCTACGTCAGGTCGGGCGTCGCGTCGTCGGGCAGGAGTACATGGTCGAGCGGCTGCTGATCAGCATACTCACGGGCGGCCACGTGCTGCTCGAAGGTGTGCCCGGCCTCGCGAAGACGCTGACGGTGAGAACGCTCGCCGAGACAATCGACACGACCTTCCACCGGATCCAGTTCACGCCCGACCTGCTTCCCGCCGACGTGTTAGGCACCCAGGTGTTCGACCAGTCGACGGGGCAGTTTTCGGTGAAGAAGGGACCGATCTTCGCCAACATCATTCTCGCCGACGAGATCAACCGCGCGCCGGCAAAAGTCCAGGCAGCGCTTCTCGAGGCGATGCAGGAAAAGCAGGTCACGCTGGGCGGTCAGACGTTCAAGCTCGAGGAACCGTTTCTCGTCCTCGCGACGCAGAACCCGATCGAGCAGGAAGGCACGTACCCGCTTCCCGAAGCGCAGGTCGACCGGTTCATGCTCAAGCTTCGTGTGGGCTACCCGTCGCGCGATGAGGAGAAGGAGATCATGCGGCGCATGGCCGGCGGGGACCCGATTCCGGTGCAGCACGTGGCGGCTCCGGTGACGATCATGGAAGCGCGTCACCGCATTGCCGAGCTGTACATGGACGAGCGCATCGTCGATTACATCGTCGAGATCGTTCATGCAACGCGATCACCGGCCGAGTCGGGAATGAAGGACCTCGCGCCGCTCATCGAGTTCGGCGCGAGCCCGCGCGCGACGATCGCGCTCGCGCAGGCGTCGCGTGCCCACGCGTTCCTGCGGGGCCGGACGTTCGTGACGCCGGAGGACGTGAAGGCGATCGCGCCGGACGTTCTCCGCCACCGCGTGCTGACGACGTACGAGGCGGAGGCGGAGGAGGTCACGAGCGACACGATTGTCGCGAAGATTCTTTCGACGATTGAAAGCCCGTGACCAGCCGCGAAGCGGGAAACGGGAAGCGGGGATCGGACGGGAACCCGGAACGGGCGGGCGCCCGCGACCAGCGGGCAGATGGGAGTCGGGCCTCGCCCGTATCGTTCGAGACGCCGGCGCGAGCTCGCCACGCCCTCCGCACGCCGCCCCAGCCGCCGTCCGCGATCGCTTCCCGCCTCCCGCTTCCCGCTTCCCGCCATCACGTGGAGCCGGACGCCGCCCGACAGCGAGTCACGATCGGCGTTCCCCCCGAGATCCTCCGTCAGGTCAAGCTGATCGAGCTTCGCACCCGCGGGCTCGTGAACTCGTTGTTCAGCGGTGAATACCGATCCGTGTTCAAGGGGCAGGGAATGGAGTTCGCCGAGGTGCGAGAGTACCTGCCTGGGGACGAGGTGCGTTCCATTGACTGGAACGTCACGGCCAGAATGCGGCGGCCGTTCGTCAAGCGCTACATCGAGGAGCGCGAGCTCACCGTGATGCTCGCTGTGGATCTCTCGGGGTCCGAGCGATTCGGGACCGTTAGGCGCTTCAAGAGCGAGCTCGCCACCGAGCTCGGTGCCGTGCTCGCGATGTCCGCCGTGCGGAACAACGATCGTGTCGGCGTCATGCTCTTTACCGACCGGGTCGAGCACGTCGTCCCGCCGGCCAAGGGACGCCGTCACGTGTTGCGTGTCATCCGCGACCTGCTGGTGCACGAGCCCGAGGGACGCGGGACCGACATCGCCGGGGCGCTCGAGTACCTGCGCGGCATGCTGCGCCAGAAGGCCATCATCTTCCTCGTCTCCGACTTTTTCAGCGAGCATCTCGAGCGGCCACTGAAGCTCGCCTCGCAGCAGCACGACGTCGTCGCCGTGACGATCGAGGACCCGAGCGAGGAGACGCTTCCCGACATCGGGCTCGCGCGACTCGTCGATCCGGAGACTGGCGCGACGATCGACGTGGACACGAGCGATCGACGCGTTCGCGACGGGTACGCGCGCATGGTGGCGGAGCAGCGCGAGGGTCGGCGTCACCTGCTGCGGCGCCTCGCGATCGACGAGATCGTCATGCGCACGGACGGCGGGTACGTCGAGCCGCTCATGCGCTTCTTCAGGTCGCGGGAAACGCGGACCCGGCGCCGGTGATAGTCGCTCTCGTACCCTTCGGGTTGGCCCTGTTGCAGCGGCCGGTGCAGTCGACTCCGGCGCAATCGGCGCAGCCGGCCGTCGCCGTGCGGATGGGCTACGCCATCGAGCCCGACACGGTGACGGTCGGAGACCCGTTCCGCCTAACGGTGCGCATTCACGCGCCGCGCGGCGCCTCCGTCGAGTTCCCGGCCGGCCCCGACTCGGGCGCCGCCGTCGAGGCGCTCGATCCACGCCAGGAGCGCCAGGGACCCGACACCACGGCACTCGACGTGACGGCAGTCTGGCGCATCGCGGCCTGGGACACGGGTAACCTTCCCCTGCGTTTCGGCGACATCGTCGTGAAGGTCGATGCTCGCGAGCGGCGCATCCCGCTCAGCGCGCTCACCATTCACGTGAAGAGCGTGCTGCCGGCCGATACGGCTCAGCGTATCCCGAAGCCGCAGCGAGCGCTCTTCGAGTTCGGACGACCGTGGTGGTACTGGCTGCTCGCCGCGCTTGCGGCGATTGGGCTCATCGGACTGTTCTGGTGGTGGTGGCGCCGGCGACGGAAGCGCCGGGGGGAGGAAGTCGACGACCCGTTCGCCGATGCGGAAGGCGAGTTCGAGCGCGTGGAGCGTCTCGGTCTCGTCGAAGCCGGCGAGCGCGGTCGCTACGTGGCGCTGATGGTGGAGATACTGAGGACGTATCTCTCACGAAGCATTCCCGACGCGCTTCCATCGCTCACGACCAATGAGCTGTTGATATCGGTGCGCGACAACCGTCTCGTGCCGGTGAACCGCCTGGCGCTGGTGCTTGCCGAGGCGGATCTCGTGAAGTTCGCGCGCCGCGCCACGACGGCTGAACGGGCGCGCGAGCTCGGTGCGGAGTCGCGAGGCATCGTAGCCGCCGTGCATGCCGCCGAATTGAAAGCGGCCGAGGACGCCAAGCGGGCAGCGGAGGAAATGCCGAAGGAGAGGGCGGCGTGAGGCCCGCGCTCGATCACCCGTTTCTGCTCGCGCTCGCGATGCTGCTCCCGATCGCGGTGATCGCGCTCGTCATCGCCGGCTACCGGCGACGCCGGACAAGGCTGGAGCGCCTGGGCACGCCCGCCATGATCAACCGGCTCGTCCCGCCTAACGCCGCCGTCCAGCCTGGCTGGCGCGCTACCCGGCTCGCGCTTGCCGCAGCCTTTGCCGGAATCGCGATCGCCGGCCCGCGCTGGGGCATCGAGCGCACGGTCGTTCGGGGCGAGGGCGTGGATATCGTGCTTGCGGTCGATGCGTCGCTCTCCATGATGGCCACCGACGAGCGTCCGAACCGGCTCGAGAAGGTGAAGCAGGAGATCCGGC
Source organism: Gemmatimonadota bacterium (assembly GCA_046725585.1). Taxonomy (GTDB): domain Bacteria; phylum Gemmatimonadota; class Gemmatimonadetes; order Gemmatimonadales; family Gemmatimonadaceae; genus JAJKIV01. The sequence continues at coordinate 5,144 of JBKOYV010000261.1, forward strand.
GCCTGCGAGCCGCGTCGCCGAGCGATCGCTTCGCGCTGCTGGCGTTCGCGGGGCGGAGCTACATCCTCACCCCGCTCACGGTCGACGATGCGGCGCTCGATCTGTTCCTCGACAACCTCGACCCCTCGGTCGTGGGCCAGGCCGGCAGCTCGCTCGCGCGCGCAATTCGGCAGGGCACCGACCTGCTCGTCGCGACAAAGGGCGGGAGCGACCGCGCCGTCGTGATCTTCAGCGATGGCGAGGCCTTCGAGCCTCCCGAGGACGTCGTGGAAGCGTCGAAGATCGCCGGCGAAGCCGGAGTGAGCATCGTGACGGTCGGCTTCGGCACCGCGGCAGGCGCGACCATTCCAATGCGTGAAGGAAACGCGGTCGTGGAAAAACGCGATCCCGAAGGCAACATCGTGGTAACGAAGTATCATCCGGAACTGCTGCGCGCCGCCGCGGAAGCGGCGAACGGCACGTTCATAGACGCCGCCGAAAGCGACAAGGCGGCAAAGGTGAGGCGAGCGCTGGTGCAACTGCGTGGAGTCCAACGGGCGGTCGAGGCAGGCCGTACGCAAACGCCACGCTTTCAACTCTTCCTGATTCCCGCCGTGCTCCTACTGCTGCTCGACAC
>JBKOYV010000438.1:0-5918 GCA_046725585.1 Gemmatimonadota bacterium
TTTCATTGCCGTGCAATGAAACGATGAGAACGGAGTCTGACCCCCAACCCGGCAAACGGTTGCCCCGGGATGCAAAAAGGCCCGCGCTACTAGAGCGTGGGCCTTTCTCGTTACGCCAGTCAGGCGTTAGGCCGCGTGGCGGGCACGCGCGCGCTCCGTGCTCGGAAGCGGCAGCGCCGTCGCCGGAACGATGCCCTTCCGTCGGGCGATCAGTGCGTCGAGCGAATACTCACCCGCGCCGGTGAACACGAGCGCCGCGCTCATCGCGAGCAGCGCCAGCACGAACTCGTAGCCCTGCGGCAGGAAGAAACCGTTCTTCAGGTGTACGAGCAGGATCGCGCCGACCATGTCGAACGCGAGTCCGAGCGCTGCGAGCCGCGTCAGCAGCCCAAATACGAGCGCGATACCGCCCAGGAGCTCGAGCAAGGCGATGAACGGGCCCATCACCTCGGGCGCCGGAACCCCCATCTGGGCGAAGCCGCCGGATACGCCGGCGAGCCCGAAGACGAAGAGCTTCTGTGCGCCGTGGGCAATGAACGTCGCGCCAGCGACCACGCGCAGCACGGTCAGCGCGACGTTGGCCTGGCGATTGGTGAGCGGTTGAAAGAGCGACATGGCAAGTTCCTCCGTTGGGTCCAGCTACACGCGATCAAGTGCAAGAATCGGTGGTCACGCCGACGTCTGTTATAACACTCATATATACGTTAAAACATTTATTGTTCAAACGCAATACCTTCGTTTGTGCTCGGTCGCGTCCGCCTGGTCTCAAGCGAACCCGAATCAGGTTTGGCGTCTGACAGGCTCGAGCTTTGGCGGCCGCTTGCCCCGCCGGACGGCTCCGGCAACGGGGATGTAGTCGAGCTCGCGTCCTTCACGGGCGCTCCGAAGGAGCAGCCCGCCGCGGCTCATGTCGCCACGTCCGACGAACTCGCTCGGGAACACGAGCCGTGTCTCAAAGACTTCGAGCAGGGCGTCGACGTATTTGCCCGTGGCGATGCTGCCGAGGAGGATGACGCTGGCGTCGCTCGTGAGCCTGGACGACAGCTCGCTCGCATCGCGACGCAGCGGGCCGATGTAGCGCTCGTCCCCGCTCGAGATGTCGACTTGGCAGAATTGCTCGAGGTCGTCGCGCCGCAGTCGCGTCTCAGGGGGAACGAGGCCCCGGTCCGCCGTGATCACGAGAATCGGCGGTACCTCACGCGTCGCGCGCGCGAACGTGTGCGCGTAAGTGAGCTTCCCGCGGAAGTAGAGCTTACTGAGGAAGCTGAAGACCTCGCCGATCTCGGCGCCGTCGGGCTCGCGGAGCCTAACGGCGAGCGGAAACTCCGCGCGCGGGTTGAGCAGCATCTTCGCCCGCCGACCGTCTGACCGGGCGGGCGACAACAGAAACACGCGAGACACAGCCACGATCAGAGAGCGGTGCAAATCACGTGCGAATGACAGGCACCGGCAATTGTTACTGGGACGGGCTATTGGTTACTGGGACAGGCTATTGGTTACTGGAGCTGGTTACTGGTTGTTTGAACCCCGGATCAAAGGGGTCAGAGTCGTTTGAATTTCGGGGCCGCCGCCAACCCAGATATAGAGTTTAAAAAGAAACATAACCCAAAAAAGTTAGGGCAGATACCACGCGGTGGAGTTGGCGTGGCCGGGGCGCGCGAGACCTCCAGAAATTGCACTGTCGGCGGCGTCGTCGGCGCCAGCGTGATGGACACGCGGAGCGCACCGCGGTCGCATGGCATCGTCCACTGGCCGCGCAGCCCGTTCTCCACGACGTCGAAGCCCGTCCCCGCCCGGCACGGCCCCACCTCGGCCCGAAGCTTCTCGATCTCCGCTTTGCGACGATCGCGCGAGCGGTCGAGGAAGAGATTGACCGCGGCGAGACTGTCGGCGAGGCGGTCGTCCCACTGCATAACGAGTCGAGAGACTGCCTCGCGGCGTGCCGTGAGCACGGTCGATGGCTGCGGAGCGCGAGGCACGAGCCCGCCGTTCTTGAGCATGATGCCGAACGCCTCCGACGCCGGGCCGGCCCAGTTCGTGTATGTGCGGTTCCCGAACGCGATGATGCCGACGCCGTGCTCCGGCAGCCAACGCATGAGCGAGCCGAACCCGGGCAAGCCACCCGAGTGGGCGACGATGTGCGCGAAGTTGCAGTCCCCCGAGACGCCCAGCCCGTAGGCGTATCCGCCGTTGTAGAGCTGCAGGGCCCCGTTAGGCCCCCGCCCCACCGCCGCCGGGCGCGGCCGCTGGATCTGCTGCATCTCCCGGAGCGACGAACGCTTGACCGGACCCGTTTCCCGTCCGTCTCGCGGCGGCCAGGCGTCGAGATACATCCCGACGTAGACACCGAGGTCGCGCGCCGATGTCAGCATGCCGCCCATGGATCCGAACGCACCGTCCGGCAGCTGCGGCTCGAGCTTCCACGTTTCGTCCTCCCACCGATATCCCTGCGCGAGCCGCGCCGGAGGCACGGAGCGCGGCTCGAGCGTCGTAGACGTCATGCCTAACGGGCGCAGGATGGTCTGCTGGATGTACTGCCGGTACGGCATCCCCGAGGCCTTCGTGACGATCCGGCCGAGGATCGCGAAGCCGTAGTTCGAGTACTCGTACGCCACGCCCGGTGCATTCGAGAACGGGATCCCGGCGCGCATCATCTTCGACATCTCGTCGTCGGTCACGGCCAGCTGCTGATCGCCCCAGGGGTTGTCCTCGGGGAACCCGGTCGCGTGCGACATGAGGTGCCGAATCGTCAGGCGCGGCGAGTCGCTCGTGGGGTACGTGAGCCCGGCCAGCTCCGGAACCCATTTCTCGGCGAGGTCGTCGAGCGAGAGCTTGCCCTCGTCACGGAGCTTGAGGATCGCGAGCGCGGTGAAGCTCTTGGTCATCGACGCGATGCGGAACACCGTCCCGCTGTCCACGGGCGCTTTCGACGAGACGTCGCGGTAGCCGGTCACGCCGACGTGAGCGAGGCGACCGTCAATGAGGATCCCCCACACCGCGCCGGGAATGTGCTCGCGCTCGGCATACTCGCGGAACACGCGGTCGATGTCACCGAAGCTCGACGTGAGCTTCGCGACGCGGTCAGGGTCGGTGAATCGCGCCGGCGGGACGCTGCCGGATCGCATGGGCGGTTGCGCAGGTAGCGTACTACCGCACGCGAGCGCCGCAGTCGCAATGAGTGTGGCTTTTGTCATCCTGAGCGAAGCGAAGGATCCTCATCGTCCCGAACGAGAGCTCTCTGTCGGGATGATGAAGATCCCTCGCTGCGCTCGGGATGACAATGCGGCTACGCTCGGGATGACAATGCGCTACGCTCGGGAGGACAAGAGGCTCGTGGCCCCTTACAGCACGACGGTCATTGTCCCGCCCTTGTCCGGCGAAACTGAACGGCGGCGATCAGGGCGAACGCGATCCCGAGGATGAGGAACGTGTTGTTCCTCGGAACTGTGTGAAAGCCGACGATGAAGAACACGATGCCGACGATGAGGAACACTACTGCAGGTCCGGTTCTCCGATTCATTTTGCGCTCCTGGTGAAGCCGCGTTCCGGTGGTCGACCTTCCCTCATCCTTCCCAGTCACCGGTTACCCCGCGCGATCCGTCCTCCGTCACACAGTCATCGTCGGGTCGCTTCTGCCCGGCGCATCATGGTAGAGTTGGACCGCCATCCAGTCCAGAGCGCCGGCCGATGGTGGCGACACGACCTCGCTGGTCCGAGATTCCCACGATGGCTGATACCCCGGCCACACCCTTCACGACCTGGCGGCGGCTCGCGCTGATCTTCGGCGTATGGGCGCTCGTCGCGGTCATGAGCACGCAGACGCTCGGATTCGCGCTCACGCGGACCGGACGCCGGTTCGATTGGGTGCCGATCTTCGCATCGAACTTCGAGAGCTGCATGCTGTGGGCGGCGTTCACGCCGTTCCTCCTCGCGCTCGGCCGCCGCTTTCGGATCGAGCGCGGCGTGTGGCCCCTGCACCTCGCGCTGCACCTCGCGGTCGCCGTCGCATTCACCATGCTCGACGTGTACGCGTGGAAGCTCGAAGCGCCGTACATCCGTCCGGGCATGCCGGCGTTCACCGCGCCCTACCTCGTCGAGGTCTCGCGTCAGCTCGTGCTCGACCTGGGCTGGTACTTCATAATCGTAGCACTCGCCCATGCCGAGCATTACGCGGCGGTATCGCGGACCGAGTCGGTGCGGCGCGCGCAGCTGCAGTCGCAGCTCGACGCGGCCCGGCTCGACGCCCTGCAGTCGCAGCTCCGGCCGCACTTTCTCTTCAACACGCTGACCACGATCGCCGAGCAGGTGTACGGCGACCCCGCCGGTGCGGATACGATGATCACACGGCTGTCACGATTGCTGCGGTCGTCGTTCGTCGATCCGGAGGTGCAGGAGGTGACGCTCCGGCAGGAGCTCGAGCTGCTGCAGAACTATCTGGACATTGCGCGCGTGAGGTTCCGCGAGCGTCTGACGATCGACTTCGACATCCATCCGAACGCGCTCGACGCGTTCGTGCCGCGCTTCCTGTTGCAGCCGCTCGCGGAGAACGCGCTGCATCACGGCATCGAGCCGATGGAATCCGGTGGCCGGCTCGAGATTCGCGTTCGCGTTCACCAGGACACGATGACGCTCGAGCTGCTTGATGACGGCATCGGGTTGTCGCCACACGGCAAGCGGACCGGGATGGGGCTTCGGAACACGCGCGAGCGGCTCGCGCACCTCTATGGGGCGGCCGCACATCTCGAGATCGCGAGTCGGCCAACCGGAGGCACGTCCGTGCGAGTCACGCTGCCCTTTCGTAGAGAGCCGGATCCTCTTGCCCCGAGTGATGTGGAGATTCGCCCCGTGGACACGCACGTGGCGCAGCCCGCCGGAGGCCGCGCGTGACGCTGCCTAACCATGCCCGGCCCTTGCGCGTGCTCATCGTCGATGACGAGAGCCTGCCCAGGCAACGCCTGATGCGCTTGTTGGAGGAGATGCCGAACACCGAGTGTGTCGGCGAGTGCGCGAACGGCCGCTCGGCCGTCGACGCGATCGAGAGTCTCTTGCCCGACCTCGTGCTGCTCGACGTGCGGATGCCGGGGATGGGCGGGCTCGACGTGGCACGGTCGTTCACGGGACACGTGCCGCTCGTGATCTTCGTGACGGCGTTCGACGAGTACGCGCTCTCCGCGTTCGAGGTGCACGCGATCGATTATCTGCTGAAGCCCGTCGAACGCGAGCGATTCGCGGCGGCCATCGAGCGGGCACGCGCGCTCGTGGCCAACACCACCGCTGCTCAGCGTCACGAGCGGTTGCTGGCCCTCCTCCAGGGCGAGCCGCGTCTCTCGTCGCCGGACCCGGACGTGCGCGCCGAGCTGTCTGACGCCGCGCCTCCTTCGGTTGCCACGGACCCCGCGGCGTTTCCGCGTCGCTTCCTGGTCAAGGGCGACGGCCAGATGTACTTCGTGGCGGTGAACGACATCGACTGGGTGGAGGCGTACGGGAACTACGTGCGGCTCCATGTCGGGAAGGGCGTGCATCTCATCCGCGAGACGTTAGGCAATATTGAGCGCAAGCTCGACCCCACGCGCTTCGCACGCGTGCACCGGTCGTCGATCGTGAATCTCGACCGCGTGGCGCGGATGGATCTCTGGGGCGCGGGGGATTATGTGGTGCTGCTCAAGGACGGCACGAAGCTCAAGCTGAGCCGGTGGTATCGCTCCAGGATCGAGCAGGCTACGCGGTAGTCTCCTGCTGCTCTGCTTCAGCCAGTCAGACATCCAGACCGGACCAGCATTCTTAACGGCAACACCTAACGCGGATTTCGACGACGATTCCGCGAATGTTCGCGGATTTGCTCCGTGAACATTGACGCCTCCGACGGCGGCTTCGGGTCTCGCTCGTTTTGTTGGTGAACGGCGTCGGGACACAATGGC
>JBKOYV010000107.1:0-51788 GCA_046725585.1 Gemmatimonadota bacterium
GACGTCACGCAATCGCGACCGGTCCGCCGATCGCTGCGCCGCCTGGGCCGGTGGGTGCGCTCGCGTTATGGCATTCGCGAGCTCGTGCTGCCTGAGAAGTACCGCGTCGATGCGAAACACAGGGTGGTCGTGACGTACAGCTCGTGCCTCGCGCTCCTGTACTTTGCCGACGACGAGGCTCGGCTCACGCTCGAGGACATCGCGCGCCGCGCACACCATGCGTCGCTCTACGATGCGCTGCGCGAGCACCCCGGTATCGGTCTCCTCGCGGCGCTCGACGCGCTTGGCGTACACGTGCAGAGTCGAGCCGGGCGCGCGCGAATCGCGGATGGCGCGGTCACGGTCCTGGAGGGGACGAATCCGCTCGAGCCGTACGGGACGGATCCGCTGACGGTCCAGGCCGTGGAAGCGCTCGTCAGGCAGCCGAATGCGGGCGACCTGGTGCTTTTTGGTGCCTACGACGGCTACGAGATCGTGTCGTTCGACGACCAGGTGGGCGCGCACGGCTCCGCCGGCGGAGATCAGGTGTGGCCGTTTCTGATCGCACCTGGCGCGTTAGGCACCGCCGGCGAGCGGCTCGACAACGCGCGCGACGTGCATCGCGTGATCATGCGGCGGTATGCGCGCCAGCCGGCATCGACGGACGAGCAACCCACTGTGGAGGCTGTACTGGGGTCAGATCAGCGCTCGAGCTGAGCCAGCGGGGCCTCCAGCGCGTCGCGGAAGGCATCGGCCGAGAGCCGGTCCGGCTCCGCGCCCTCCCCTGCCCGGCGTTGTACGCCGCGAACCACCGCGTCCACCGCCTCGAGCGGCGCGTCCGCCTCCGCCACGACGTCCACCTCCCACTTACCCCGATCGACGCCCTTGAGCGTGAGGCGGTATCGCGCGGTGTGGATCGTGAAGCGCGTCGGCGGCATGTCTGCGTCATTCTCGTCGCCCGCGGGCTCCGCCTCAGTCACCTCCACCGTTGCACCGTCCACGTGGGGCTCGGACGCGGCGTGGTTCGCGGCCGCCGCCTCCACGGTTCCATTCCCTTCAGCGGCCACAGGCAACGCTACGGGGGTGCGTCTCGGGTCTTCCGCCACTACCGCGACGCCCGTCTCGACGCCACCCTGGCGAATGGGCGGAAAGAGATGGACCTCGACGACCTGCTCTGATGGCACCCGCTCGGCGATCGCTCGAAGGAAGCGCTGTTGTGTCTCGGTCATCGCGCGATAGCCGCGGGCCGAGCCGGCGAGGGTACCGTGCTCCGACCGTCGAGCTCGCGCTCGACGAAAAGCCGCAGAATGTGCATGAAATCCTGAGCGTTGGTGACGACGCCAAATGCCTGGTGGGTCCCGCGGTCCTTCAACTTGCTCACGACGAATTCGGCGGAGTCGACGCAAATGGTCGGCATCTCGCGTAGCGTTCCATCCGGCTCCGTGACGAACGCGGGAAGCATGTTGCCCGTCGCGATCGCGTGCAGAGCCGTCGCGATCATCACGGCCATCGTCGCCTTCGTGGTGTGCGACTTCATCGCGTCCTGTGCGACGGCGGTGTCGGTGTACACGCCCGGCAGCGGCCCGTCATCGCGAATGGATCCGCACAGCACGTAGGGCACCTTCTTCTGCACGCAGGCGTGCATGATCCCGTCGGTGATGACACCGGCGTCGACGGCGCGCTCGATTGAGCCCGCGGCGCGCACCTTATTGATCGCGCGCATGTGGAGTCCATGTCCGCCGACCGTGGATTCGCCGCTGCCGGTCATGCCCAGCGTCGTGCCGAAGATGGACGCCTCGATGTCGTGGACGGCGACCGCGTTGCCCGCGAGCAGCGCGTTGACGAAGCCGTTTCTGATGAACCACACCATGTCGGAGCGTGCGCGCGAATGGACGAGGGCGGGCCCGGTCACCCACACAACGTAGCCTCCGCGTTCACGCTCCTCGATGAGAAGACGCGCGAGGTGCACGTAGTCCACCGGCTTCTCGCGAGACACTTCGCTCGCCATGAACTTGAACTCGCCATCGCTGTGGCTCGCGGCGGCTTCGGTATGAACGAAGATCCCTTCGCTCCCGTCCTCTTTCTTGCCGACGGCGACGAGCTCGCCAGCGCGGACGCGCCGCATCTCGCGAACCCAGACGACGCCGGACTTGTCGATCACCAGGGCGGAATCCATCCGCGGCTCGCGCGGGAGGCGCCATTCGCCCGCAATGCGGACGTAGGTTGGAAGATTCGTCGTCGAGAAGAAGTCTTCCGGCAGCACACCGTCCGCCGGCGCGGGGACGAAGCGTGCGTCCGGCGCGCCTGAGAAGCGGGGCGCGGTGAAGTCGGGATGAGGTATCGCGGTCACGGGGCGAAAGATGCCTGGGTGGTACGTCGGCGGCCAACCCCCTGTCCACCAACGTCGGTGACGTTACAGGCGTTACTTTAGATCGACCTGGAGGCAAGCCATGGACACCGCCAGTTGTCGCGCACCGCTCGCCGCGCTCTGCGTGGCGCTCGTCATGACGGGAACCGAGCGAGCGGGCGCACAGGCGCGTCCGCCGCGCGACACCACGCTGGTCGCGAGGCGAGACTCGCTGGAGCGAGAGCTCCAGAAGATCGCCGTCATCGACCGCAAGGTCATGGTGTCGATGCGCGACGGCGTGAGAATGCAGTTCGACGTCTATCGCCCGAAGAACGCCACCGGGCCCGTCCCGGCGATCTTCGTGCGGACGCCCTACAACATGAACTTCTGGGACGTCAATCTCGGCGCGCCGGCCGACATGACGGCGCAACTCGACGCCGTGAAGCGGGGCTATGCGTACGTCGGCGCCAACGAGCGCGGCCATTTCTTCTCGGAGGGCAACTACGACATCCTCGGTCCGCCGCTCACGGACGGCGTCGATGAGATCCAATGGATCTCGTCTCAGTCGTGGTCCAACGGGAAAGTCGGGCTCATTGGCTGCTCATCGACCGCGGAGTGGCAGATGGCCGTCGCGGCGCAGGCACCGAAGGGCCTCGGCACGATCATCCCGCAGGGCTTCGGCGCAGGCGTGGGCCGAGTGAAGCCGTACTACGAGCAGGGCAACTGGTACCGCGGCGGGGCCGTGCAGATGCTGTTCATCGACTGGCTCTACGGCGAGCAGAATCAGGTGCGTCCCACGTTCCCGCGGGGCACATCGCAGGAAGACCTGATCCGCGCGGCAACGTCGTTCGATCTCGCGCAGCGGATGCCGCCGGTGGACTGGGCGAAGGCGTTCTGGCACCTGCCGGAGAAGGACCTCATCAAAGCCGTTGGCGGTCCGCGAGGCATTTTCGCCGACACGATGCCGGGAATCGCCACCGGCGGCGCGATGATCCAGCGGACGCCTAACGATCCGGCGTGGTACCGTGGCGGCCTGTTTCACGACGACATGAAGATCAACGTGCCGGGGCTGTGGTTCATGTCGTGGTACGATGTCTCGGTCGGGCCCAACCTGGCCACGTACAACCACGTCCGCCGCACCGCAGACCCGGCGATCGCCAACCAGCAGTACGCCGTCATCGCGCCTACCCTGCACTGCTCGTACAAGCGCGCCACGGAGAACACGATCGTGGGCGAGCGCAGCATGGGCGACGCGCGCCTCGACTACGACGCGCTGACGTACGGCTGGTTCGACTTCTTCCTCAAGGGAGAAAAGAACGGCCTGCTCGATACGCTCCCCAAGATCCGCTATTACACGATGGGGATGAACAAGTGGCAGACGACGGACACGTGGCCGCCACGGAATTCCGAGGGGTTGACGTTTTATCTGTCGAGCGACGGCGGTGCGAACACACGAAACGGCAACGGCGTCCTGACGATGAAGCTGCCGTCGAACGACAAGCCTGACACGTTCACGTACGATCCGATGAAGCCGGTCATGTCGCATGGCGGCAACGTCTGCTGCCAGGCCAACGCGCTCACGGGAGGCGCGCTCGACCAGCAGGAGATGGAGCTCAAGCCTGACATCCTCGTGTACACGTCCGAACCCCTCAAGGAAGGGATGGAGCTGAGCGGCCCGATCGAGGCGACGATTTACCTCTCATCGGACAGGAAGGACACGGACGTCACCGTCAAGGTGATCGACGTGTATCCGGACGGCAAAGCGTACAACCTCGATGAGACGATTCAGCGCGTGCGGTATCGCGAGGGGTACGACAAGCCGCCGACCTTCATGGAGCCAGGAAAGGTGTACAAGGTCGCGCTGCAGCCGATGACGACGAGCAACTGGTTCGCGCCGGGTCATCGGATTCGGATCGAGGTGTCGAGCTCGAACTTCCCGAGGTTCGACCGGAACCTCAACACAGGCGGAAACAACTTCGACGAGACGACGGGACTGGTCGCGAAGAACACGATTCATCACTCGAAGCAGTATCCGTCGTCTATCAAGGTCACGGTCGTCAAGAAGACGCCCGCGGCCGATAACTGACCGGCATCGTCTCGGCGGCCCAACCGCAGGCCGCGGTTGACGCTCGCTTTGAACTCGACCCGTCCAGCTAGAGCAAACTCACCGGGTCGCGATCGAGCGCGACCCGCAACTGGCTTCGGTCCTTGGGAACGTCGAGGCGTTCGACGAGGAAACGACACGCCCTCGTCAGCAGAGCGGGGTTAGTGCTCTTGAGCAGCAGATGCCAACGCCAGCGCGTTTTCACGCGCTCGATCGGACACGGCGCGGGGCCGATCGCCGAGATCTGGTCGCCGTACGACGCAATCGCTTTCCGCAACCGCTCGGCCGCACGCGTCGCGAGACGCTGCGTCTCGTTCTCCCGCAATCCCGAGAATACCACGTTCGCCAGTCGCGTGAGCGGCGGGTACGCCGGCTCGCGGCGACCGTCCAGCTCCTCCTCCACGAACCTCGAGTAGTCGTGCGCGACCGCGCACTGGACCGCGTGGTGACTCGGTACCCTGGTCTGTATCAGCACGCGACCACCCTTCGGCCCCCGGCCCGCGCGTCCCGCCACCTGGCTCAGGAGCTGGAAGCAACGCTCCGACGAACGGAAGTCGGGCAGGTTGATGCCGACGTCCGCGTCGATCACGCCGACGAGCGTCACGTTCGGGAAGTCGAGCCCCTTGGCGATCATCTGCGTGCCTAACAAGATGTCCACCTCGCCGCGCCCCACGCGGTCGAGAATGTCGGCGTGGGCCCACTTCGCGGTCGTCGTGTCGACGTCCATGCGCGCCACGCGCGCCGAAGGGAATCGCTCGGCGAGCAGGCGCTCGACCTGCTGTGTCCCGAGCCCCCGCCGGCGCAGGGTGTCACCGCCGCAGCGACGACAGCGCGGCGATGGGTCCTCCTTGTACAGGCAGTAGTGGCAGATGAGCCGCTCGGGGGTTCGGTGGTACGTCAGCGAGATGGTGCAGTTGGGGCACGTCGTCACGTCGCCGCACTGGCTGCACTGCACGAACGACGCATAGCCTCGCCGGTTGAGCAGTAGAATGCTCTGCTCGCCGCGTGAAAGACGGTCCGCCAGCGCGTCGGCGAGTGGATCGCTCACCACGAGCGTGAACGGGTCCGGCGGCGCCTGGGTGTCGCGGGCGGGCGCGCGGCGCATGTTGACGATGTCGACGGCGGGAAGCCGTCCGCCGCCCACGCGCTCCGGTAAGGACAACCGCCGGAATTTTCCCGCCGTCGCGTTGGTCCAGCTCTCGAGGCTCGGCGTCGCGCTGCCCAGGACTACGATCGCGCCCTCGTTCCGCGCCCGAACGATCGCGACCTCGCGGGCGTGATACCGCGGCGACTCGGCCTGCTTGTAGCTGGCTTCGTGCTCCTCGTCCACGATGATGGCGCCGAGGTTCGAGAGGGGCGCGAAGATCGCGGAGCGGGCGCCGACGGCGATGCGTTTCTCGCCACGCCGAAGTGCGAGCCATGCATCATACCGCTCTCCGTCGCTGAGCGCGGAGTGGAGCACGGCGATCGAGTCGCCGAAGACCTTTCGAAATCGATCCACGGTCTGCGGCGTGAGCGCGATCTCCGGAACGAGCACGATCGCGGTCCGGCCTCGCTCGCGGACGACGCGCTCCAACAGCTCGATGTACACGAGCGTCTTGCCGCTGCCCGTGATGCCGTGCAGCAGAAGCACGTCGCCGGGGGCCGCGCCCGTGAGCGCGTCGATCACCCCTTGCTGGTCGCGCGTGGGGAGATGGCGCCCGCCGGCACTCACCGGCCGGGACGCGAACGGATCGCGCACCACGACCTCCTCCTCCACTCGCACCAGGTTGCGCGCGACGAGCCCCTTGAGCACGGATGGCGAGAAACTCAACTGCTCCACGAGGTGCTCGACGGCGGAGCGTCCGCCTAACGATTCGAGCAGCTCGAACAGCGCGCGCTGCTGCTTCGTCCGCGCGAAGATGCGGTCGCGATGCATGAGCGACGAGAGCTCGTTGGCGATGACGGCGACGCGTCGTGTCTTCCGGGACGGCGTTGGAGCGGCGGCGCCGGTGAGCGCCGCCGGCAGCGCGCACCGCAGGACCACGCCGAGCGGCGCCACATAGTACGACGCCATCCACCGACAGAGCTCGAGTATTGACGCGTCGATCGCCGGCTCGGCGTCTGGGGCCTCGAGGATCGGCTTGTACTGGCGTGTCGCATCGGTCGGCTCGGTGAAGCCGACACAGATGCCGATCTCCTTCCGGTTGCGGAAAGGCACGACGACGCGCGTGCCCGGCATGACGGCGTTCGCGAGGCCGTCGCCCACTCGATACGAGAACGTGTTGAACAGCGGAAGCGGAAGCGCGACCTCCGCCAGCATGTCAGCCGCCGCTCGTGAATCTCCCATCCCGAAGTGTAACGCCCAGCCCTGGCAGGTTCGGCAGGGTGATCGTTCCGCCGGGGATCGATGCTCCAGTAAACGGGTCATCCGCGAGCAGTGCGGCGCCATCGAGGTCGGCGTAATCGAGCAGCGGCGCGAGATGCGCGGCCGCCGAGATGCCCAGGCTCGTCTCGACCATGCAGCCGGCCATCACGGACATGTCGTGCGCACGGGCTGCCGCGACAATGCGCATCGCTTCACGCAACCCGCCGCACTTCGCGAGCTTCAGGTTGACGCCGTCCACTGCCCCCGCAAGCCGCGGCACATCCGCAGCTACGACGCACGACTCGTCGGCAATGATCGGCAGCGGCGACCGCTCGCGAACGAAGCGAAGCCCGTCCACGTCGTGCGCCGCGACTGGCTGCTCGACTATCTCGACCTCGTAGTCGAGCAGGACATCGATCATGTGGAGTGCGTGCTTCGGGGTCCACGCCGCATTCGCGTCGACGCGCAGGATCTTGTCCGGCGCCGACGCACGAACGCCGGCGATCGTGTCGGCGTCTCGTGGCCCACCAAGCTTGACCTTGAGCACCGGATATGGCGCCGCATCGTCCAAGGCGCGGCGCAGGGCATCGTCGTCAGCCGTGATCGGAATCGTGAAGCTCGAGGGCGGCGCGTCCGCCGGGTCGAGACCGAGCATGCGATACAGCGGCACACCAAGTCGCTTGGCCGCGAGGTCGTGTAGCGCAGCGCTCACGGCCGACTTCGCGGACGCGTTGAAGCGGATCGTCCTGTTCATCTCCCGCTCCACGGCCTCGAGCGACCACGCGCTGGCGCGCTCGACGACGCCGGAGAGTGGTTCGAGCGCCGCGATCACGGACTCGGGCGTTTCCCCGTAGAACCGATTGGGCGCTGCCTCCCCCCAACCTTCCACACCGTCGTCGTCGATGACGCGAACCCAGACGCGTCGCCACTCGCTCGCACCGCCGCGCGCGATCACGAACGGCGTGCGTGTGTGCACCGCGACGATCTCGTGCTCGACCTTCACGGCGATCCCGCCTCGTGGCTCACGTCGGCGTCGGCGCCCCGGCGCCCCGGCGCGCAAACCAGGCCGCGCGAAGCTCGCCCGACGGCCCGATCGTCATGAGGTATGCGAGCAGCGCGTCGGCGAGCTCCGAGCCGGTCTGGTAGCGGGCGTCGGCCGGCTTGGAGAGGCACCGCATGACGAGCGCAGACAGCTCCGCGGGCACGCGCGAGTCCACGACGTCCGGCGCCGCCGCCGTCTCGTGAACGTGCTTGTAGCCCACCGAGTACGAGTCCGCCCCGTCGAACGGCGGAAACCCGAGGAGCATCTCGTAGAGCATGACGCCCACCGCGTAGATGTCGCTCCGTCCGTCGACCATCTTGCCCATCGCCTGCTCCGGCGACATGTAGTGCGGGGTCCCCATGGCGCGTCCCGTACCCGTTAGGCGCCCGTGGAATCGCGCCGTCGCGATGCCGAAGTCCGTGATCAGCGCGTGCCCGTCCTCGTCGAACAGCACGTTGTCGGGCTTCACGTCACGGTGCACGACGCCACGGCGATGCGCGTAGTCGAGCGCGGTCGCGATCTGAGCGCAGACGGCAGCGGCCGGCCCGGCGCCCACGGTTCGTTCCTTCACCAGCACATCCGCCAGCGAACCGCCCGCAAGGTACGGCATCACGATGAACACCGCCTCGGCCGCCTCGGCATAGTCGATGATCGTACAGATGTGGGGGTGGACGAGCTGACTCGCCGCCTCTGCCTCACGCCGGAATCGCTCGCGCATCTCCGCGTCGCGCGCCAGGTGAGCGTGCAGGACCTTGATCACGAGCGGTCGCTCGAGCAGCTGGTGTTCGGCGTAGTAGACGTTCGCCATGCCGCCGCTGCCGAGTCGCCGGATCACGCGATACCGGCTGCCCGTTAGGCGTCGAAGCGCGGACAGCTCCTCGTCGGGGCGCTCGCGCGGCCCGTCGTTGAGCTCCGGGAGCTCGGCGTTGCACCGCATGCAGCGAACGGCGCGGGCACGATTCCACGTGCCACAGTCAGGACAGAACACTCGTCAGGCTCCGAATTGCATGCGCACGAAGTCGTATGGCGGCCATGGCCCGGTGCAATCGACGTGCATCTCGCGAAGGCGCTTCTGCTCCTCTCGCACGATGTCGGTGAACACCTCCCACCGCTCGCGCTCGACGAGGAACGACGCACGCGCCGCGGGTCCGACCTCGCCGGCGTGGTTGCTGATCACGACCGACGCCACCGCATGACGCCGCAGCACCCGGAAACTCTCGTCGGCGGCGGTGTCGAGGAGCTCGGCGTCGACGGACATTGCGGTCGTGTTCTCCGGCTCGTCCCCGTAGGAGACGACCACGCGCGCCATCGCCCGGTCGGCGACGAATGTCACGGCTTCCACGAGGGTGAAGTAGTGCAGCTCCAGCCAGCGCAACAGGGAGTCACGTCCGCGGAAGATCGACCCGAACGGCGCCGGCACGATCGTCTGCCGCGCGAACGCACCTTCCACGACTCGCCGGTACTCGGCGACGTGCTGGGGTGTTGCCGCCGGCGCGGCGTACGCCGAATCGGTCACGAGGGCGCCAAGATCGCGGAATGACAGCACGTTCACGCCGCGCACGGGCGACGTCGCACCCGAGACATCGAGCGAGATGATCCCGTACAGTTCGACCGCGCGCTGCGGCGCCGAAGGCACGTCAGCTCTCCTGTCTGGCGTGAGGCCACTTCACTCCCTTCAGCAGCTGGAATCCGAGCACGCGCTCGCGCGTCAGCTCCTTGAGCAACGCGCGTTCGCGCGCGACTGCGCCGCGCGCCGCCTTCCACCCGAGCTGCCGCCACGCGCGTCCCGCGATCTGCACCTTTTGCTGCCACGTCAGCTCTGGCTCGTCGTCCGACTCGGCGGCCGCCTTCGCGCCCGCTTCGGTCCAATCCTGCACCTGGATCTCCACGAGGCCCGCCTCACGCATCATTTGCTTCCATTCGATCAACAGGTGTGGGCGAAGGCCGAGCCGCTCGATGAGCATCTCGCGAGCAGACTCGCTCATCTCCGAGCTCCAGGTCAACTGCAACAAGACGACTGGGCACATTGGCTTGGTCACACGCGCCAGCTCGGCGACCGCACGAGCGGCGTCGGTAGCCGACGACAACAGCGGCTCAGCCAGGGCCGCGTCGAAGACGTTGCTCTCGTGCGGAAGGTCATCGAGCGCAGCGTGCTGGTACGAGAGCGGCAGCGGGGTCTTGAGCTCGCGAGCGCGCGTCTCGGCCCGCTCGATGCGCTCCTCGCTCGGGTCCACACCGGTAATCGAGGCGCCTGTCTTGGAGGCGAGCCACTCGCTCGTTTCGCCTTCGCCAGCGCCTGACACGACAATCTCCTTGCCGGGTCGGGCCTCGGTCAGCTCCGCCACCTCGCGATAGAGCTCTTCGCCTGTGGCGCGCCACCGCCCGAGGACCATCGTCTGGACGAGCCGCAGTACGGCAGGGACCGGCGGCACGCGCGGCGGGGCTGGCATAGGCGACCCAAGTATACGCGGCGACGATGGCTGCTGGCTACCAACCCTCAAAGCAGCGCCTTCATGTGCGCGACCGCCGCGGCGGCCATGCGCTCGGGGGCGTAGCCGCCTTCCAGCGCGCTCACGACTCGCCCGGCGCACCACGACTCCGCACGGGCGACGAGGTCACGCGTCATCGCCGCGAAGTCTTCGATCTCCAGCGTGAAGCCGCCGAGTGGATCGCCGGCGAGCGAGTCGAAGCCCGCCGAAATGAGAATGATCTCAGGAGTCCATCCCTCGGTCGCAGCATCGATAGCGCGCGTCCATGCGTCCACATAGCGCGCACGCGGCTGTCCGGCGGGCATCGGAACGTTCCACACCGTACGATGCGGACCGCGGTCCTCCGCGGCGCCGGTACCCGGATACCACGGCCACTGGTGCATCGAGACGAACCGGATGTCCGGCTCGGGCTCGACCAATGCCTGCGTGCCGTTACCGTGGTGAACATCCCAGTCCGCGATCAGCACGCGAGCAATGCCATGACGCCGCCGCGCGTAATGCGCGGCCAGCGCCACGTTGCCGAAGATGCAGAATCCCATTCCGCGAGCCGACAGGGCGTGGTGACCTGGCGGCCGAACCGCGCTGAAGCTGCGCACCGCGCGTCCATCGAACGCCATGTCGACGGCGTCGAGCACGCAGCCGGCTGCCGCCGCCGCGGCGTCCCAGCTGCCTTCGCTGATGACGGTGTCCAGGTCGAGTCTCCCGCCACCCGCCGCTGCGATCTCGCGCACGCGCGTTACGTAGCTGCGGTCGTGCACGAGCGCGAGCTCGTCAAACGTCGCGTGCCTTCCCTCGAGGTGCAGGAGCGCGTGAAACAGGTCAACGTCCTCGCGGAGCGCGCGAGGAATGGCTCGCAGTCGACCGACGTGCTCCGGGTGACCCCATCCGGTGTCGTGGCGGCCACAGTCGGAATGGGAGATGTACGCGACGGTCACCGTGCTCCTCGGAGGCGCCGCGACGTCCACTCAGCGAGGAGCGACGCGACGATGAGTGCGAAGAGAACCCACGTGATCCGCGCGTGGTCCGTGCGACGCACGAACTGGTCGTCCATGGGCGTTGCCGGCCCGAGCGCGTCGACCAGCGACGCGAGCGGCGTTTCGTCCACGGCTGTCACTCCGGAGCCCCGAGGCACGACCGGGGCGTAGGCCACACCGGCGAGCAGTCGGGACCACCACTCGCGATGCGCGGCTGCGCCTGCGTCACCCCCCGCCATGCGCCAACGCCACGTCTCATCGTAGCCGACCTGCATAACGCGGCCAGCGTCCACCCGGCGTGCCGCAATCATGGGCGCGCCGTCGCGCGACTCCAGCACCACCGCCTCCGCGCCGGGAGATGACACGGGAAAGCCGCCGAGCCCAGTGCGCGGGGCCGCGCTCGAGACTGCCCCGGCGACGCCCGCGACACGCGCGCTCACTCTTCCGGGCGCGATCGCGGCGAAGGCACCGACTCGAGCCGAGCTGCCACTCAAGATCACACCGCCGCCTGTTCGCGCATAACGAGCGATCTCGGCCGATGATGTCGCGGTCGTGCTGTCGAGCACGATCACGGCAGCGTATCTCGTCGTGTCGATCGTTCCGAGAGGACCGTGAGTAACGTCCATGTTCGGCGCGACCCGAACACGCGACGCCACGCGCCAGCCGCGCTCCTCGAGCGCGGCGATCGTGAACTTGGATTCCCAGCCGGCGGCACCAAGGACGAGCACAGGTCGAAGCACGACCGAGTCGGGGGCGTCGGTCGTGGCGGTGAACGTCGCTCCGGACGCGTGAACCGCGCCCGCCACGGCGCCGAGCTCCAACTCCGCCGGTCCGCCGCGCGGGAGCGTGTCGATGGTGCCGGCATCGTCAGCGACCGATACCGCCTCACCTGCAGCCGACGCGAGCCGCACACGTGTCACGCCATTCGGTTCCGCCGCGGGCTCGGCGGCGACGGCCGCAGCGCGGATCGGACGAGATGAGGACCACCGAACCGACCCACCGGCCTGCGAAAGAGCACGGAGCCAATCGCGCGTGCGCGGATCCGGGGCCGCATCGAGCACTACTCGCATCTCCGCAGCCGGTGACAGCGTCCATCTCGCAAGAGCGCCTCGCAAATCGCCGCGCGCGACATCGACGCCATTCGCGGCTGGCGGTCGAAGCGCGCGCCACAGCAGCACCGCAAGCGCGGCCGTCGCGATGACACGCGCGGCGTGTTCGGCGATGCGGCGCGACCGCTCAGCGCGTGAGAGCATACACGATGACGTTGACGCCGAACTTCGTGTTGTCGATGGCGAGGAACCGCTTGTTGTCCGGGTGATAACCCCACTCGGAGCTGTAGTCCTTGTTGCTGTACAGCACGGCGATGCGGTCGCCGCGCATGGCTGCGAGCAGGTGCGAGTGCACGAGGTTGTCGCCCCACCCGTTCAGCTCGTGCGACGTGTTGGGCGGGCCATCCGGGAACTTGAAGAACGCGGAGTAGATCGGGTGCGTGTTAGGCAGCTGAGCCAACGGTCCGACGGCACGACTTAGCTCTTCGACGGCCGTCTTGTGAAAGGCGCCGTCGACATCGTGGTTGTGGTCGTCCACGAACAGCATGCCGCCTCGATCGGCGAAGCGCCGCACGTTCTCACGCTCCGCCTCGGTGAAGCGCACGGGCAGGTGCCCGGTCAGGAACACGAGCGGGAATCGAAAGAGGTCGTCACTCGCGAGCGACACGATCGCGCCGGTTGGCGCAACCGGGAGGCTCGTGTATCTCGCGACCGAGTCGATGAGATTCGGCGGTACGAGGGGAGCGCTGTCCCAGTCGCCCGACTCGTACTGCGCGGTCGCAAAGACGAACTCCCCCCGAAGCGGGAAGCGCGAGGCGGGAGGCGGGAACCAGTATGAGCTCACCACACGCCGCTCCACTCACCGAGGCGCCCCGATCCCCGTACCGTTCCGTCGGCGATCCGGCGCGCACGCGCCAGGAGACCTGTGGCGTCACGACCGTTCCGCATTGCGTCCAGCGCGTCGGCGAGCGCGGCGGCAAGCGGTGGCGCCGCGTCGAGCGATTCGACGCGCAGGAGCACGATCGAATCGATTGCCGCCGCGGGCGAACGCGACGCGAGCTCGATCGCGGCGACGAGGCGTTCGGCGTGACGAGCCGCCGCGGGGTCCGTCGCCACGCGGGGTCCCCGGGCGCTGCCTGCGCCGTTCTCCTTGCCCGTTAGGCGCACTCGCGCGAGGTCCACGACGACCGCCGGCGCCTTTCCGCGCAGATAGATCCGCTCAGCCTGACGCGCCCGCTGGATCGCCGCGAGTGCCCGCCGCATCGGCGGCAGCGCACGCTCGGTTTCTCCCTGATCGAGCTCCCGACTCGCCTCCCACATTGCGTTGTACGCCTCGAGCAGTGGCCGGTTGATCGCGACGACGGGCGTCTCGTCGCCTTCGAAGTCGAGTATCTCGTCGCCCTTTCCCGTCGCAGCGCTCGCGGCCCGAAGCAAGGCCGCGCGCGCCGAGTCCGCCGAGTCGGCGGCAGCGATCTCGCGAGGTGAGCGTCCGGCACGCGCCGCCGCGCGTCGAATGGAGTCGCGAACGGTCGAGTCCACAACGGGCACCGTTGAATCCGACGCCGCCGTATCCGGCTCACGCCCTTCCTCGCCGGTGGGGTTGTTGCCGAGGCGCTGGAAGATGATGTCTCCGACCCGTTTTCGGAGACGGGTCTGATCGCGAGCGATGTTGCGCGATTCCGACAGCAACGTTTCGCGCTCGAGTGTCGGACGCCGCTTCTCGAGGGCGTCCGTGAGCATGATCAGCATGCGCTGGCTGATCAGCGACTTCTCCGCCTCCGGCGGCGGTGCGCCTTCGACCGCGATCGAGTCGTACTCGCCGGCACGCGCCACGCGCAATACGCGGGTCTCCGACGCGCCCACGCCCGGGCCCGAGACCGTGTTCCCGTCGCGTGCGACCGCACGCAGGTGAACCAGGTCCCCTGGCTTGAGGCCGAGCCCATCGAGGCCGAGCGACGCGTCCAGGGTCACCTCCCTGCGGGAGTCGACACGCCGGGCGCCTAACGTGCCAGACCTGAACTTGAAGCTTTCCCCTTCACCGGAGCTCACGATGTACTCGAACGCCGCCGTCGCGAGGCCGATGTCATCGTGCGCGTCGGCAGAGAGCCGGAGGTTGCCTCGCGCCGCGCGGACGACCGTGTCGCGCGCCGGGAACAGCAATCGGACGACGGGTATCGAATCCGGTCGCGGCTCGACGGCGACAATGCGCTCGGCCGTGCCGTGCCGGAGCCGGACGAGCGCCGGCCGGCTGCCGACGGTGAAGGCTACACGCCATGCGCTGCCAACGCGCTGCACCGGAATCGATTGTTCGCCGGCTTCGGCCAGGACGCCCTGGCCATTCCCCGGTGCCTCGAGGATGACGGCGCTCCCGACGAGCGCTCCGATCGACCCCGGAGATTCGACTCGAACGACCTGACCACCGGCGTATTCCGGCGGGCGAACCGTAGCGGTGAGGCGCGCGAATGGAGCCGGCACGTCACGCGCGCCCGTGGTGACAACGCTCGGAGTGGCCCGGTCGTGCTCGATCGTCGAGGCCACGTCTACGCGCATCGCGCCCAGAAAAGAGCCGAGCCCTACGACGGCTGCGAGCGCCGGCCATCTAAGCCCGCGCACCATCGCCTGACGCGCTTCCCGGTCCCACGACACGCGCTCGACCTCTCGCTCGAGGAATGGCGCAGCCGGCCCCATTCCCGCGGGATCGACCGCCGTAACGAGTGCGTAGTTCAAGGCCGGCGCGCGCTCCTCGATCCAGAGCGCAACACGCGGCACCGTTAGGCGCGACCACGGCTTCACGAGCAGCGCAAGCACGAGTGCTCCGACCGAGCCCGCAACGAGCCACACCACTGAAGTTGTCGCCCCACCAGTCCCGCGGGTCGCTGCCGTCAGGAGCGCGGCAGTGAGGAGGATCGTCCCGGCCGCGCCAAGCGTCGCTCGCGCTGCAATCGTCATCGCAAGCGCGCGACGGGTTCGATTCACGCGGTGGTCAAGCGGTCGCATTCGCCGCGCTTCTCCGGACGAGCAGCTCCGCGAGGGCCGCGGCCATCGCTGCCCCCAGCAGCCATGCCGCGAGCCTCGAATCCGATCCCGTGCCGTCGGTCGCGGGAAGCCGCACGAGGGAGTCCGTTGATGCGGAAGCAGGCAGCACGGCCGAGAGCACGCTATCGGACACGGGAATCCAGCCGCGACTCGCCGCGCACGGACGCGCGAGCTGCTCCGCGAAGCGACGAAATGCCGGCGTCAGGGCGAGGTCGCCGGTCGACGGGACCATGACCGCCACCGAGCGGACGCAGCCGGCGCCTAACGCCGTTTCGGTGGCGGCCGGCTCTCCGTCGTCCCACCGCGCCACGACCCGCCCCGGGGGTGCCGCCACGCGGCGGGCGAATGGAGCGACGACGGTGGCCGGACGCGCGCGCGCCGTGGGAGACGCGGACACGGCCGAAGTTACGGTCACGCCGAATGCCGTGTCGGCCGTTGCACGGGTCTGCCATCCCTCCGGTACGGCGGTGGAGGGCCATACCACGATCGCGCCGCCCTCCCGCGCCCACGCGGTATCCGCCGGCGTGATTGCGTCCCGGATCACACGAACCGCACCAGCCGACGTGGTGCCCGCGAGCGCCAGCGCTGCGGCGACCGCGTCGCCCGACCCGGAACGAACGTCGACTCGCCGGATGCCCGTGGTGTCGTTAGGCGGAGTGCCGGCGCGCACCGTACGCACCGTTCCCGGCCAGACTCGCCGAATTGACGCCGTCGCGGCGTCCGTTTCGTCGCTCCCGAATGGCGACACCACGACGATCTCCACGGAGTCGCGCTGGCGTCGTAGCGTCGTGGCCGCACGGATCGCCACGATCAATGCGGCGGACATCGACCCCGACTCGCTCGTCGTCGGCGCGGTGATCGAGTCGAGCGTCGGGTTCATGACTTCGCGCGCCGCCGAATCGAACAGGACCACTGCGTCCCCCGGCTGAAACGCCGATCGGGCGACGCGATCGATCGACCCCCAGGCTTCGGGACCGTGGGATCGATCGACGACGATCACTCGCCCCGTCGACCGGGCGCGCGGGGAGAACCTCGGACCGGCGACCGCTGCGCTGACGAGCAGGATCAGCAGGACACGGAGCGCGAGCAGGGCGAGGTCGGCCGGCCTCACCGCCCGCGATGCCCTGCGCACCGGAGCCTCCGGCGCGAAGCGAGCGGTCGGCAGCGGTGACGTCGGAGGCCGCCGCCACGCCAACAGGTGCAGCGCGACGACGGCGAGCGCCAGCGCTCCCCCGACCCAGGCGAAGAGCGGCGCCGCAAAGCTCATCGTGCCTCGCTCCGGACGTCGGGCGTGGTCGGTCGGCCCATGCCTAACGCCGCGCCCGCCACGCGTCGCACCACACGCGATGCCGGTTCCGATACTCGCGCCAGCGTGTACGACAAGCCTTCCGCGCGCCACGACGCCGCCAGCTCGTTGCGCCAGGCACCGAACCGCTCGAGGTACGCCGACCGCGAGTCCGCAACGAGCGGCCGCGCCACCGAGGCGTCTTCAGGGTCCACGGCCAGGATGGAGCGAGCCGGGGGGTCGAGCTCCTCGTCCGCGATGACGTGGACGGCGTGCACCTCGCCACCCGCCGCCGCGATTTCGCCGGCGCGACGTCGCACGTCGCCGGCGTCGCCGAGGAAGTCGCTGACAACCGCGATGCGGATCCGCGACTGCGCCACCCCCATCGCGGGCGCGATCGGCCGGCTGCCTCCAGGCACGACGTCGTCCAGCGCGCGCGCGAGCTCGCCGACGATTCCGCGTCGGGTCCGTGGCGGGAACTGTCGCATTCCGCTGCCGCGCACAATGACCAGACCAACCGGGTCGCGGCTCGTGTGCGCTACCGCGGCGAGTCCGATCGCGATGTCACACGCCGCCCGCCATTTCGCCAGCGACCGCTCGGGAAATGCCATCGACGCCGTCGCATCCACGACGAGTATCGTGGACACGACGGAGCGGTCCTCGGCCAGCCGGATGTACGCGCGATCGCTGCGGGCGAGAAGCTTCCAGTCGATGCGCTTCGGGTCGTCGCCCTGACGATAGACTCGGTACTCGCTCAGCTCGGGGGCCGCGCCGCGAAGGCGCGAGTGGTGCGCGCCGGGGAGGGCGCCGGCGACTGGCCGCAGCGCCGGCCACTTCACGCCGCGAATCGCGTCGAGAAGCGAGCTGCGGGGCTCGGGGCTCGATCCCACTCCGTGCCCTCGCCGCTGGCGGTCTTCATTGCGGGCCGTGCGTCGTTCGCGCATGTCGCCGCCCCTAGACGCGGATTCCGCTCTCCGGAGCTGGTACCTGACGAACCACCGCGGCGACGATCTGTTCGGCGCTCACGCCGTCGGCGTCGGCCGCGAAGTTAGGCAGCACGCGATGCCGCAAGACGGGCTGCGCTACGCGCCGGACGTCGTCGGGCGAGACCGCCGCGCGCCCGGAGAGCAGCGCATGCGCTTTCGCGCCCAATACGAGCGCCTGGCCGGCACGCGGTCCCGCGCCCCACCGGACGTAGCGCTTGACGAGATCGGGCGGCGGCGCCGACGTCCCGTTCATCGTCCCGTTATCCGCGGGCGGACGCGTCGCGCGCGCCAGCGCGGCCGCGTAGCGCAGAATCGGGTCGGCGGCGGGAAGCTCTCGCGTCAACCGCTGCAGTGCTACGGTCTGTTCCGCGTCCAACACCGGCGCGAGCGTAACCTCGGTCGCCCCAGTCGTCGATCGCAGGATTCCGACTTCTTCTTCCTCGTTAGGGTACCCGATCCGGATGTCGAACAGGAACCGATCGAGCTGCGCTTCCGGCAGCGGGTAGGTGCCTTCCTGCTCGATCGGGTTCTGCGTGGCGAGGACGAAGAACGGTTCCGGGAGCCGCATCGTTTCGCCGGCTGCGGTCACGCGATGCTCCTGCATGGCCTCGAGCAAGGCGGCCTGCGTGCGCGGCGGCGCGCGGTTGATCTCATCGGCAAGCACGATGTTCGCGAACACCGGCCCGCGCACGAAGCGAAAGCTGCGAGCGCCCGTCGCTGCGTTTTCCTCGAGGAGCTCGGTGCCCGTGATGTCGCTCGGCACCAGGTCCGGCGTGAACTGGATTCGCCGGAAGTCGAGCCGCATGGACTCGGCGACCGAGCGAACCATCAGCGTCTTGGCGAGGCCGGGCACCCCCACGAGCAACGCATGGCCGCCAGCGAGAACG
The DNA here is from genome assembly GCA_046725585.1 of Gemmatimonadota bacterium. GTDB lineage: Bacteria > Gemmatimonadota > Gemmatimonadetes > Gemmatimonadales > Gemmatimonadaceae > JAJKIV01. The sequence goes on from JBKOYV010000107.1 coordinate 18,526, forward strand.
GCCATGAGGATCTCATCCAGGACGTCGCGCTGCCCCACGATCCGACGCGAGACCTCGTCACGCAGCCTGACGGCGGCGGCGCGCAGCGCGTCACGCTCCGCGGCCGACGCGGCCGCGTTAGGCGTCGGTAACGTCGTGCTCAGCGGACGGGACGGCGACGGCGATAGCTGAGAAGGAATGTCGATCCGTTCGTCGCGCCGCTCTCGGCGACCGAGACATTCTCATCGAGGACTTCGAAACCGTTCAACTTGACCACGAACGCATCAGGCGGTGCGTCGTTGGGCCGCAGGGCAGCCAGTGCCTCGACCTTCACCGCGCCTACCGGTTCGGTCGGCGGCGTCTCGACGCGCACGGTATCCCACGCCTCTGCCAACTGCACGCGAATCGTGATGCGGGGCTGCCCGTCGGAGCCCAGGCGAATGACGCCGGGACGAGATCGAAGCTGCGCAACGAATGGCGCGGTCACGACGCGACCTCGGCCGGTGGGAGCGTCGAGAAGAACCGTGCGACCTGCTGGTCGAACAGGTACGTGGAACCCGTGACCAGCGTTCCCTCGCTGTCCTTGGCGGGCGTCGCCCCGATGAGCACCTCCTCACCGCCCTGGCCGCGGAGACTGACGAAGGTCGGCCCCTCCCGGTCCACGAACGCGGCGTACAGGCTGTTGCGGCGAGCGAAGAATCGCTTCGCGGCCTCGATCACCTCGGCCACGCTGAGCGTCGTACGAGCTTCCTGCAGCGTGCGGTCTTCCTGAATGTTCATCCGGTTGTTGGACTGGCTGTCGTCAGGTATCTCCGGGCAGCTCGACCGGAGCTTCGTACTCGAGAGGCAACTGCACCGTGAACGTAGAGCCTTCACCGAGCGTGGAAGCCATGTCGATCGTTCCCCCGAGCAGATGAGCGAGGCGCTGCGCGAGCGATAGCCCTAGCCCGGAACCTCCGTACCGCCGCGTCGGCGAGCCGTCAACCTGCCGGAACTCATCGAACACGTACTGCTGAGCATCAGCCGCGATTCCGATCCCGGTGTCGTGTACGCGATACACGACGCGGTCGTTGGCGAGCGATACGCTTGCAACGATCTCGCCGCGCTCGGTGAACTTCGCGGCGTTGCCGAGTAAGCTAACCAGGATCCGGAAGATTTTCTTCCGGTCGCTCCGGATCCGTGGCAGCATAGTGGTCGGCTCGTCGAGGCGCATCGTGACGCCCGGCGCAGGTGCGGGCGCGGATGCGACCGCGTCGCGCAGCGGCGCCCGCGGGTCCACCTCCTCGATGAACACGTCCAACTCGCCGCGCTTGAGCGTCGTCAGCTCGAGGAGACTCTCGATCAGGTCCAGCAGCCGCTCGCTCGCACGCTTCACATGCGTCAGGTCGTGCCGCTGGCCGTCCGTGAGCGGACCTGAAATCCCGTCCTGGAGAATCGAGATGTAGCCGAGCACGGCGGTGAGCGGCGTGCGAAGCTCGTGCGAGATGTTTGCGAGGAACTCATCCTTGAGCCGACGAGCGTGCAGGACGGCCACGTACTGGCGCTCGAGCTCGGCGTTCGCCTCTACGAGCGCCGCGTTGGAACGACGAAGCTGATCGATGAGCAGAGACTTCTCGGCCGTCGCCGCCATCTGATCCGCGACGATTCGTAAGAGTCCCCGCTTCTCGGACGAGAACGACTCCGCATCTGCGAAGTAGAATGTCACCGCGCCAAGCACCTTCGACCCGGTCTGGAGCGGCAGCGCGATCAGGGCGCGGAACCCGAGCTCCGACGCGACTTCCTGCCAATCCTCGAGGTCATCGTCGGCGAAGACGTCCGCGACCTCGATCGTGCGCCGCTCGCTCGCCGCCTCACCGCTCGGGCCGAATCCGAGTCGTACGCGTGTCTCCCCGAGCCATGGCCGAAATCGCTGCGGCCAATTGTACGCGCCACCGAGCCGCATGAGCTCCGACGCCCCGTCGACCAGGTACACCGATGCGAAGGTGGCGCCGACGAGAGGGCTCACCCGCTCCAGCGCGAATTGGTATACCTCCTCGGGACGGTCGGCCGTGAGGAACGCGTGGATCACCTCGCGGACGGCCAACAGCTCCCGAACGGACTGATCGGGCGGGGCAGTAGGCGGACGCAACCGTTCCGTTCGGGAGACGGATGATCTTGGCACGGGACGTAATCTAAAGGTGGAACGGCAGATGCGCGACGACGGCCGAGGTTGCCGGAGCAACGCCGGGCTGCTCCATATGTTTCGGAACCCCGACCCATCTGTTTGGACGACGACGTCGGCTCAACGGCACCAATTGCCGGCGCACGACTCCGCTAGCGCGTTGCCCGGCCTGCGGCCGACCTCGACGCCGATCTGTGCTACCACGCGCATCTCGAAGCCTGGCGCCGGGCCCGACGTTAGGTCCCGTTTCCCGGTCCGGTCGCCCCGTGTCTGCGAAACAGCCACATTCGCGTAACGGATTCGCTTGCAATCAAGCGAGCGGCGCGTAGCCCGTCTGGGGCTGGACAAGACTAGATTGGAGGGCGCTACGGGTCGAGCCGCCCGCAGGGCTTTGCGACCCGCGAATGTTCAATGCGGCGCTTCACTCGATGACGCCATCGATAATTTCGACGTGTCCGAACTGTCGCGGCGCGCTTTCACCCGGCGACCGCGTCTGTGGAATTTGCGGGACGCCAACCGCGACTGCAGGAGCGGCTCCGACGGCTCCGTTGCCTGAGCGCGTGGACCCGGCAGCGCCGACCGTCGCGAGTGCTTCGACCGACACTTCGCCGTGGTCGATCGTTGCCGCCCGCCTGCAGGCCGCGACGGCGGGCGAGTACGAGATCTTCACGGAGCTTGGCCGAGGCGGGATGGCGGCCGTGTACCTGGCTCGAGAGCTCGCGCTCAATCGCCGCGTGGCGATCAAGGTCATGGCCCCCGGACTGCTTCTCGGCCCCGGGATGATGGAGCGCTTCAAGCAGGAAGCGGTTACCGTCGCGAGTCTGCAGCACGTCCACATCGTTGCCATCTACGGCGTACGCCAGATCGGCGACCTGCATTTCTTCGTCATGCAGTTCGTGCCCGGCCGGACGTTGGAGGGCGTGCTCCGGGACGTTGGCGCGCTTCCGATTCCCGTGGTTCGCGCCTGGCTGTACCAGATCGGCTCCGCGCTCGGCTACGCACATCGTCGCGGCGTGATCCATCGCGACATCAAACCGGGGAACATTCTCCTGAACGGGGACGGCGAAGCAATCGTCACCGACTTCGGCATTGCGAAGGTAGCCGAGAGCCCGAATCAGACGCAGACCGGGACCGTGGTCGGGACGCCGGTTTACATGAGCCCCGAGCAGTGCTACGCCCGCGAGCTGACCGGCGCGAGCGATCAATACTCGCTAGGCGTGGTCGCCTACGAGATGCTGATGGGTCGTCCGCCCTTCTCGGGCTCGAGCTTCGCGCTCATGCGGTCACACACCGACTCGCCGCCACCACCGCTGCACGAGGCGCGGCCGGACGTCCCGCCGGCCATGGAGGCGGCGGTGATGCGGATGCTCGCGAAGACACCGGAGGAGCGGTTCCCGAGCCTCGCCGACGCGCTCGTGTCGTTAGGCGCGACGCCGCTCGCGCACGACGATCCGCTGCACGCCGAGCTGCAGAAACTGGCGGCGGCGGCGGAGCGCCTCAACCAGCTCGCGGACATCATGCGCACGCCGGCGAGCCCCGTCCCGAAGACGCGCGAGCGGCCGAAACATCCCACCGCGAACGCCGCGTCCGCAACGGCTCCGATCGCGGACGGAGATGTCCGACCCGCGGAGCTGCCTGCCACCCAGGCGCGCCTGTCGGAAGCGCTGGCACAGCCCGCACCGGCAAAGCGCCGCGTTTTGCGCTGGGCCGTGCCCGCCGCCCTCGCGGTAGCCCTTATCGGATACGTCGCGATGACGCGTCCGACCCCGATCCCGTCGGCGCCGGCTTCACCCACCCCGACGCAGGCAACCGCTCAACCGCCGTCGACCGAGCCTGACGCACCGGTCTCGACGACGGCCGACTCGGCGACGGCCACCGTCCCTGCGTCGGCGCGCGCCGCGGACGCGACCTCTCCACCGCGCGTGAACCCACCCGCGAGCGTACCGCCGCCGACGCCTAAGGCCGGCCGGCGCGGTGCTGCTGGCGAAATTCCGGATTCTGCCGCCGCGAGGCGAGCAGCCACGCAGGACCCGACACCGCCGCCGGCCCCGAAGCCTAACGTGGTGGCGACCGTGGACACGGCGGCCCCTCGACCAGCCGCCAAACCCGATACTCCGTCGTCGTCTCCGCCGACTCCGCCGCCCGGTCCCGCTGCGAAGAGCGAGGCCGAGCTCCGCACCGAGATTCAGAACGTGCTCGCGTCATACGTGCGCGCGATCGAGCAGCGCGACACGTCACTCATGCGCCGGGTGTTCCCCAACGCGGGCATCGAGCTCTTGACTCGGTGGCAGACGACGTTCGACGACGCTCGCGGTCCCATCGCGATGAGTGGCGGCGCCGTGGATATCGTCGACACCCCTCGAGACGCGATCGGCTCGCAGGTTCAGGTCCGCGCGAGGTATGCCGCGCGGTTCTCGTCGAAAGCAGCCAGGTCAGAACAATCGTTCCCGGTCGCCTTCACGGCGTTCGTGCAGCGCGATGCCGGAGGTTGGCACATCGCCAGCATCCGCTGATCGTTCTCAGAAGCCATACTCCAGCCCGAGCGTCCAGAGCGTGCTGGCTCTCAGGCCGCCGCGGTTGAGTGGCAGAAGCGCATTTACGATGAACGTCACGCCGTTCTTCGTCGCGAGCTTCGCGCCCACCGACGCGTTCAGCAGATCATCGCGACGATCGGGGATGTTGCTCGGGTAGATCGTGCGGCTGAACGGGATCGTTATCTGCACGGGCGCCGGCAAGGGAAACTTCTGGTCACCCAGCTGCCATTCGGAGATGACGTCGAACGCGAACGTCGCCCACGGAACGAGCAGTTGGTCGAACCCTGCCGTGGCGAGAATCGCGTTCTGCTGGTCCTCACTGCTTCGAATCGCGACCCCGGCGTTCGCGTGCGGCGCGAAGTCGCCATAACGCGCGGAGACGATGCCAAGAATGCGCGCGGATGTGCTGCCCGACCCGAGGAAGTCCTCCTCGTTCCCTGTCGGCAGGCGAACATCACCCAGGAGCGCGAACCCGCTGCGCGCCTTTGCCCCGCCGGACGAGAGGTTCACCTTCGCTCTCAGCGCTACGTCCCCGATGCCCGACGCGGAGCCGTCCACATCCGCCGTCGCCGAGAGAATCGGGGCGGAGGCGGTGCCAGCGAAGTAGTGCGCGGGGTTTGGTCCGAACGGCACAATCTGGCCAAAGCTGTGGCCATCGATGGAATTCGAGACGTAGGGCACCGCTACACTGACGTCGATCCGATCGGTGAGGCCGTACGTCGCGAACGCGATCGTTGCGAGCACGTTCACGTCGAGCGACGTACGCACGGTGATGAACTCGTTCTCGAAGATCGGGCTGCCTTCGCCGGGTGGATCGGTATCCTGGTGGGCAAAGTTGAAATCGAGCGAATTGAGCGGAACCCCGCGCAGCGTGTTGAATCGAATGTTGCTCACGTTTGCCCCGATCAGCATTCGCCCGCGTCCGAGCGTTTGCGCCCGCTCGGCGAAAATCGGCCCGCTGGACACGTTGGTCCGGACGGGAGCACCACCCTCGAATGAGTAGGTCACGCCGCTCGTCGTCGCGCTGATGGGAATGTTGCTCACGTTCGCTCCGATGGCGCTCCCGAGAAACGCGATGATGGCTGCGTTCCCCGCTTCCGCGGACGGAATGAAGTGGCGGCCGTGTGCGCTGCCTGCCGTGACGAGCGCAGGGAGGCACAACGGCTCCCCGCAGTTGCCGAACGAGAAGAGCCCGAGCTCGAGCTTCTCCCGTAATCCTTGTCCGTGAGCCCGTGCCGCGGTTGCGGCCACCAACGCCAGAACAGCGATGCTTCGACGCATATGCCTTCGAGGATGAACGCGATCATCGCGCGTTGATGCGCGCGCGGGTAGCCCGCCGCAGCGGATCGCAATTGTAGACGCGACCGAACGGAGTCGCCAGCTTTGGCGAGAGGGGCGCTTGCTTGCGGCGGCGTGGGCTACTCTACACTTTGCCAGCGCACCGGCGAAGACGTCGCCGGTGCCTGATCAAACTCGCCGAAGAGCCTCGCGGCGCCTATCCTGTCACCTCTCGTTTCTCCGACGGTCCCTCCCGCGCACTGCGCGCGATGTGGTGGCCGAGTGTCCCCAGACGATCGATTCTGCGGTAGCTGCGGCCATAGCCTCACGACGTGCGCGGCGTGCGGCCATGCGGTGACGCCGGGCTCGTTGACGTGCGCTGCTTGCGGCGCCTCCCTCGTCGCGTCATCAGACGTTCCGGACGCTGCTGCTGCGGGCGCGGCGGTCCCAGCGGGCGACATGACCTGGGCACTGGTCGTGGAGCGCCTGCGCGACGCGCTGGCTGGTGAGTTCGACATTGAAGGAGAGCTCGGGCGCGGCGGGATGGCGGCCGTCTTTCGCGCTCGTGAGCTGGCGCTCAACCGACGCGTCGCGATCAAAGTCATGGCGCCCGGTTTGTTGCTCGGCGAGGGAATGGTGGAGCGCTTTCGCCAGGAGGCCATCACCATCGCCAACCTGCAGCACGCGAACATCATCGGCGTTCACAGCGTTCGAGCGGTCGGCGATCTACACCTGTTCGTGATGCAGTATGTGCCCGGCCGATCACTCGAGCGGGTGATTCGCGATCACGGGAGCCTGACGCTGACGTCCGCCGGCGCGGTCGTGTACCACGTTGGGTCGGCGCTCGACTACGCCCATCGTCGAGGCGTCGTCCACCGCGACGTGAAGCCGGGGAACATCCTGCTGGACGCGGACGGTGATCCGATCGTGACCGACTTCGGCATCGCGAAGATTGCCGAGGCGCCTGGCTACACGCTTGTCGGGACGGTCCTGGGCACGCCGACGTACATGAGCCCCGAGCAGTGCATGGCTCTCGAGGTAGGGCCACAAAGCGATCAGTACGCGCTCGGAATCGTCGCCTACCAGATGCTCGCCGGGCATGCCCCGTTCACCGGTGACCCGATGGCCGTGATGCACGCCCACACGAGTGAGCTTCCGCCGCCGCTTCGCTCCGTGAGAGGTGATGTGCCGGAGCACGTCGAGAGCGCAATCCTGCGCATGCTCGCCAAGAAGCCCGAGGATCGGTTCCCCGACCTCGCGGCCGCCGCGGCCGCGTTCAACGCGCAGCCGCTCGGGTCGCTCGGTCCGGTGCGCGCAGAGATGTCAGCACTCGCGGCAGCTGCAGGCGCAGAGGGCAGGCTCGCGGAAATCGTTAGGCATCGGCCAGCCGTCACACCGCCGCACCAGGTGCCGCCGCGACCTTCCGTCTTGCCGTCCGGCGCCTCCGGCGAAAAGCCAATCCGCGTCGCCATCGCCTCCATCGACCTCGACCCGCCGTCGGCGGCCCTCGAGGTTGGCGACTGTGTGGTGCTGCATGCGACCCCACGCACCGACAGTGGGGCTGCGGTCGAAGCGGCGCGCCTCAAGTGGGAGTCATCGAACACCGACGTCGCCATGGTCGACGCGGCAGGCGTGGTCACGGCGAAGTCCATTGGTACCGCGACCGTCACCGTGTCGGCTGCTCAGGTGCGGCGCGCGGTGAACGTCGTCATCGTCGCTCCCGAGGTCGGAACGATCGATGTGGATGCACCCCCCGAAGTGCGCGCGGGCACGAGGACGATGCTCTCCGCTCGCGCACTGGACCGACACGGCCGACCGATGGACACCGTGGTGCGATGGGCCTCACGCAATCCGACCGTCGCTTCGGTGACCGACGACGGTACGCTCTCCGCGAAGCGTCGCGGTGTCGCCGTGGTGGTCGCGGAATCCGGAGGCTCCGCGCGAGCGGTGAGCATCACGATCACGCCGCCGCCCGTCGTAGCGGTCGTGATCGACGGGATGCCGCCCGCGCTGGTGGTGGGAGCGGTGACGCCCCTGCGTGCCTTCGCCAGGACGGCGGCGCGGGCGGGAGACGTCGACCAGGAGCGAACGTTCGAATGGAGGTCGAGCGACCCGGCGATCGCCACCGTCGCTGCAAACGGAACCGTCACAGCGCGAAAGCCCGGACGCGCTGTGATCAGCGCGACGTGCGACGGAGTTCGCGGGCAGGCGGAAGTCACCGTCGTGACGGTCCGCGCTCACTCCGTGGTGGTGAAGTCACCGCCTTCCCCGCTCCGCCGCGGGGAAAAGGCGACGCTCTCGGCGACTGTGTACGACGCCAGCGGCAACGTCCTGGAGCGCGCGGTAACGTGGCGCTCGAGCGACGCCCGCGTCGTGTCCGTGGACGCAACGGGCCGGATCATCGCACACGGCGAGGGCTGGGCGATCGTCACCGCCCAGGCCGACGGCGTCGAGTCCCCTACCGAGGTGATCGTTAGGCAGCAAGTCGTGCCTGTGTCCGAGGCCGGGCGGAGGGAGTCACGGCGACTTGTGCTGCGCTGGTGGCTCATTCTCGCCGTCGTCGCGGCCGCGGTCGCGGCGGGATGGAGGATTCTCGCGATCCGCTAGCCCTTCTTCGGCACTGCGGCACGCACCTCGATGCGGTGGACGAGCACGCGCGGCGGCGTGTCGATCGCGTGCACCACCGCGTCGGCGACATCGTCGGCAGTCAGCATCCAGCTCGTGTCGCGCTCCCGCCGCGAAAAGCTTGTCGCGACGGACCCGGGGTTCACGACACTCACCTTCACGCCCTTGTCGCGCACCTCGAGCATCAGCGATTCGCTGAACCCCATCACGGCGTGCTTCGTTGCGGCGTAGCAGCTGCCGCCAACGAACGCGCTCCTCCCGGCGATTGAACCGATCATCACGATGTGGCCCCGGCCGCGCTCGACCATGCCGGGTAGCACGGCACGCGTGACATGAAACAGCGCGTTGAAGTTCACGTCGACCATCGTGTTCCACTCCTCGATCGTGAGCTCGAGGAGCGGCTTCATGTAGCCCACGCCGGCATTGTTCACGAGCACGTCCGCACGTACGCCGTGAAGTGCGCCAGCGACAGCCGTTGCATCCGCGACGTCGAGCTCGATCGTGTCGCACGACCCACCTCTCGAGCGAATGTCGCTGGCGAGCGTTTCAAGCTCTGGCCGAGAACGAGCGATCGCGACTATGTGGTGCGTCGTGCCTAACCTAAGCGCGATGGCGCGCCCGATGCCTCGGGACGCGCCAGTGATGACCGCTGTATTCCTGCCATCCATAGGTTGCCACAGCGAATCAGGGAACGACCTTTATCGTGACATGGGCCATCAGGTTGCTCCGGACAGTCGCCGAAATCTGGGTCTCGCCTACCTTGAGGGCCGTGACCACTCCGGTGGTGTCCGACTTCGCGACCGACGCCACGGTGGAGTTGTTCGAGCTCCACGTCAGCGCGCTGAAACTTGGCATGCGCGCGCCGTTCTCGTCGTTCACGTTCGCGTAGACGGTCGCAGTTTGTCCGACACTCACCGTAAGCGCAGGTGGAGTGAGTGTAATGCTGGTCGGGCCCTTTGGGTCGGTACCCCCTTCCTTGCAAGCCGCGAGCACAACGAGGATGGACGCAGCGATGGGCGCCAACGTACGATGTACGAGCGTGCGCGAATAGCCAGAGCGGCGATTGCGTGTCATCGGGACGTTCCGAGTGGGTGAGTTTTTGCTAATGAAGGAACCGGTCCGGGCGCGGTCGCACCGAACTCAGCGCTACACTAGTAACAACAAGCATGCCCTCGCGCACGAGCCTGCTCCGCGGACGGTGAGTCGAGCGGCCCGTACGTCGTCGCCCTGCATACGGCCGTCCCCAGGGCAACAGTGCGGTTCCCAACCCCTTTGACGCGGACGGCTGGTGATCGGTGACAGTCATGCGGATGTGGGCCGGGCGCCACACTGCTGTGGCCGCAACCCGCCAATCCGCTGCCACCGTCGAGAGTAACCGATCCTCGTCTCCGCCCGTCACGAGGCGGCCGGGCGACGTCAGCCGCCTCGAATCCCGACGTCCTCTGTTCGCGCCTAACGAGCCACGCGGTAGACGGCGCCGAAAATGAGTTGGGTCCCGAAGTCCAGCGACGCGAGCGGGATCCGCTCGTCGTTCCCGTGCATTCGGTCCTCGTCCTCCTGCTCCATCGGGAATGGCAGGATCCCGAACGCCTGCATGCCGAGGTGCCGGAGCCGCGCGCTGTCCGTAGCCCCCGTGCTCATGTACGGCACCGTGACCATGCCTGGCGCGAGCTCGTTCACGGTTTCGGCAATCGCCGCGAACATCGGCGACGCGAAGTCTGACGCCGGAGCGTCCCCGCCACGGTCCGTGATCGTCACGTCGACGCGGGAGTCGTTGACCACTCGGCGGAGGCGCAAGACCACCGCGTCGATCGACTCGCCCGGGAGCGTCCGGATATTCAGCAAGGCGGTGGCTTCAGTGGGGATCACATTCGAGCGAATTCCCCCGTTTACCACCGTGGCCGAGATTCCCGTTCGCAGCACCGCATTGAAGACGGGTGTCATCGCGAGCACACGAGCGCCCCGCAGCGCGCGACGCCGGTCTCCGGACGCGACGTCATCCATCGCGCGTCGCTCGGCCGCGTCGGGCCAGACGTTCGCGAGCCGGCCGAAGAACTCGCGCACGGTCGCCGTCAACCGAACCGGCTCCTGATGGTTGCCGATGGCCGCCAGCGCGCGCCCCAGCCGGAACACGGCGTTGCCGGCAAGTGGAACGGCCGCGTGCCCGCCGGGGCCCTGTGCACTCACCGCAACGATGTGTGGGACCTTCTCGGTGTTCTGGACGGCAACATAGAGCGGCTTGCCCCGCACGACCCGTGTCCGCCCTCCCTCGTTGAGAACGAACTCGGCGTCGATCAGCTCGCGATGGTTGCTCACGAGCCACCCCATCCCGAATTCGCCCCCCGCCTCCTCGTCAGAGTTCGCGACGAAAATGACGTCGCGCGTGAGCGTCCCGCCGACATCGATCACGTGTCGCTTGAGTAGCAACATCGTTTCGAGGTTCGCCGCGAGCATCCCCTTGTCATCGATCGCCCCGCGTCCGTAGAGGTAGCCCCCGAACGTCTCCCCGCCGAAGGGGTCGACGGTCCAGTTCGCGCGCTCGACTCCCACCACGTCCATGTGAGCCATGATCATCACGGGCCGCCGGGAGCCATCGCCGGCAAGCCGCGCTACGAGGGCGGCTCGACCAGGTGCAGGCTCGAACAGACGCGTCTCGATCCGCTCGGCCCTGAGGGCACCATCCAGGTATTGCGCCAGAGCGAGCTCGTTACCGGGCGGATTCACCGTGTCGAACCGGATCATGCGCTGCAGGTGGGTCACAGTCTCCCGCGAAACCGCGGCCCAATCGATTGCCTGAGCTCCGGATGAAGCGGGCGTAGCGGTCACGTTCGGCAGGGAAAAAATGCGGCAGTGAGTTGCTGTTCGACTTCGCGCGTCGTGCAATGAGAATGGAAGATTCGCACCCGTCGCGCGCTCAATGGCGCCGCACTGGCGCTGGCTGCCAGGCGGCACACCGAGCAAATTTGCGCCGTCGCGCCACACTCAACCTCGAGTCCTGCCAACTGATGCGTATACGACGCTCGATCACGTTATCCGCCCTCCTTACGCTCACGCTCCACTCGGCCGCCGTCGCACAACCGGCACGGGGCGCTCGGGCGAGCCGCGAAGCGGTCGAACACGCGGCCGATTCCATCGCCGATGCCATCATCAAGCGTGGCCGCGTTGCCGCGCTCTCCATTGCGGTCACGCGGGGTCGGGACACGCTGGTGATGAAGGGCTACGGCATGGCCGACGTCGAGAACGACGTACCGGCCACGGCCCAAACCGTCTACCGCATCGGGTCGGTGACGAAGCAGTTCACGTCGGTGGCGATCATGCAGCTCGTGGAGCAAGGCAAGCTCTCGCTCGACGACGACGTCACGAAGTACGTCCCGAGCGCCCCGACGCACGATCGCCGCGTCCTCGTGAGGCACCTGCTCAATCACACGTCCGGGATTCCGAGCTATACGGATGTCGGCCCGCGCTTCGGTCGCGTCATGAGACTCGACCTCTCGAAGGATTCGTTGATCGCCACGGTGAAGAACGACTCACTGCAGTTCGAGCCCGGGTCGCACTTCTATTACAACAACACGGGCTACTTCCTGCTCGGCATGATCGTCGAGCGCGTGACCGGCAAGCCCTACGGCGATTACCTGCGGGATGCTTTGTTCGCGCCTAACGGCATGACCTCGACCGTGTACTGCGGCACCATGCCGGTCATCAAGCGCCGGGCGCACGGGTATGAGGGCCGGCCGACGGGTCTCGTCAACGCGGATTACATCAGCATGGAGCTGCCGTACGCGGCGGGATCGCTCTGCTCGACCGTCGGCGACCTTGCTGCCTGGACGCAGCTCCTGCACGGCGGCAAGCTCGTGAAGCAGTCGTCGTTCACGACCATGACGACCCCCGTGACGCTCCCGAGCAAACGCCCGATGCAGTACGGGTTCGGGCTCTTCATGGACACCGTCGGTACCCATCGTCGGGTACATCATGGCGGCGGCATCAACGGGTTCATTTCCGAGCTGGCGTACTATCCCGACGACTCGCTGACGGTCGCCGTGCTGTCGAACACCGTTCCGGCGCCAGCGGACCAGGTGGCGGAGAACCTCGCGCGCGTCGCGTTCGGAATGCCGTTCCTTCCGGACCGGCCAACGCCGCCGGCGGATCTGCCGATTCCGGCTGACGAGATCTCCCGGCTTTCGGGCAACTACCATGTGACCTGGCCGGACGGGGCGAAGCGCAAAGCGCGCATCTACGCCAACGGCGAGCAGCTGATGCTGGAGCTCGAGAACCAGCCCGCGGTACGGATGATGAAACAGTCGGCGCCTAACACGTACGCCGCGATGGGCCAGCCGGGCCGGATCATGGTCGACGTCGTGAACGGCAAAGTCGTCGGCTTCGTGATCGACCGCGGCGCGCGGCCGCTGGAGGCGGTTCGAGTCGAGTAAGATCAAAGGGGTTCAAAGGGGGTCAGAGTCGTTTGAATGCGCGATCTCCGTCATGCCAGATCCGAGAATTCAAACGACTCTGACCCCTTGATCCCTGACCCCTTCCGTTACGCAGCCAGTCCCGCCTCGATCGCCCGGACCACGGGTTGGAACGAAAGGGCTGGCGCCCCCACGCGCTCCGCGAGCTCGGACGCGAGCTCACGCTGTCCTTCCCCGAACAGCTCGCGCACCACCCATGGCCCGGCGCGCGGATTCCGGTACCAGTCCTCGTCGAACCCCGCGACGAGCACCTCCCGCAGCGCCGCTTGCAATTGCCACGCACGGAGGTATCGCGCCGAGTAGAAACGCGGGTCTACGTCGACGAATGCATCGGCCGTGCGATACCGGAACGTCGTGGCCGCGCTCAGGATGTCAACGTAGGCGTCGGGGAGAGACGACCACGCCGTGTCGCCGCCGTAAAGTCGCAGCTCGTACACCAGCTTCGCAGAGTACCGCCGCAGGAACTGGAGCTCCTCGAACGCTGCCGCCCGTCGATACTCACCAACACGCGCGCTGCCTAACGCCGAGTAGCGACGGAGCCAACCAGCGTCGTGCAGGAGGTGGTCGAACAGCATCGCGTACCCCTCGGTGATCGAGTTGTCACCGAGCCACCGATACTCGAACGGCAGATCGTCGCGCATGTAGCCGAAGTGCAGCGCATGCCCGAGCTCGTGCAGCAGCGTGCGATAGTCGGCCGCTCCGCCGTGCGGGAGGAGCACCAGGTATACCTCGCGCGGGACGCGAACCGGCGCGCAGAACGCCCGCGATCGCTTCCCCGGCCGTGGCGCGAGGTCGTATATGATGTGGCCGCCGGCCTCCGGGCTCGCGCCCATCTCGGTCACCTGGCGCCGTACCGCGGGCTCCATGTCGGCAGCCGGGAAGTAGGGATCGAACCGCGTCGCGCGCATGAGCGCGAGCGCGTCCGCACGCGTGGCCTCGGCCGGGCGAATGCCGAGGTGCTTCCGCACAGCCTCAGCATGAACCTCGACCCACATGGGCTCCGTTTCCTTCAAGAATCGCTCGCATTCGCCGACGAGGGCGCGAAGGTCGATCCCCGACAACGCCTCGGCCGCCGCCACGTAGCTCGGCGCGATGTCGAGCGCCTCGATGAGGTCGCGCTCGCGTTGCAGCCGCTCGGAGCGCATGGGAGCCAGCTCCCGTTCCACGAGGGCCGCGCGTGCATCGTCGAGCGCGAGTCGCTGATTACGATCGGGCTCCGTGGCCATATCCACCGAGGCGCGCTGATACGGAACCTCGCGCCCGTCGGCCAACCGGATGACGGAAGTCGCCTCCCATGCGATCAGTCTCTCGTCGAGCTCTGCGAGCTCGCGCGATGCGTGGGACTCTACCTGCCAGTCCAACAGGGCCCGTGACGAGCGCCACTCATCCGTGCCGGGTGCAGCCGTGCGAAACGCGTCGCGCGTGAGCTCGAGCGCGCCCGGCCCGAGCACATGCGCGAATCGGTCGTAGATCGGACGCAGCTCCGCGTTAGGCTTGTGCCCCGAGAGCGCGAGGTATTGCTCGCGCGAAAGCGCCTCCATGAACGCCTCGCCGTCGCGCCGGAGGGCAGCGAGCGTGAGATCGGCCACGCGTGCGTCCCGCGGTCTAGTCGTTCACCCCGATGCGCTCGGTGATGTAGTGGCGCACCTGGTCCGCCGCCACGCGCACCTGCTGCAGCGTGTCGCGGTCGCGCACCGTCACCGTGCCGTCTTGCGTCGACTGGCCATCGATCGTGATACCGAACGGCGTTCCCACCTCGTCCTGGCGGCGATAGCGCCGGCCGATCGCGCCGCCGTCATCGTAGAAAACGGCGAACGCGCGCCGCAGATCGTTCGCGACACGTTCGGCCATCTCCGGCATGCCGTCCTTCTTCACGAGCGGGAACACGCCCGCCTTGATCGGCGCGAGCGACGGCGCCAGCCCGAGAACGGTGCGGCCTTCGCTCTCACCCGGCACCTCCTCCTCGCGGTACGCGTTGACGAGCACGGCCAGCGTCGTACGGTCGGCCCCGGCGGAGGTCTCGATCACGTACGGGACGAAACGACGGTTGTTCGGCTGGTCGAAGTACTCGAGCTTCTTGTTCGAGTACTGCTGGTGGCGCGACAGGTCGAAGTCGCCACGATGGTGCACGCCTTCGACCTCCTGGAAGCCTAACGAGCCGCCGAAGTCGAACTGCACGTCGAACGCCGCGCGCGCGTAGTGCGCGAGCTCCTCTTTCTCGTGCTGATGGAACTGCAGCCGCTCGGGCTGGAGGCCGAGCGCCAGGTGCCAGCGCATGCGCTGGTCCTTCCAGTACTCGAACCACTCCATGTCGGTCGTCGCCGGCGACTTCGCCTCCGGGTCCACGAAGAACTGCATCTCCATCTGCTCGAACTCGCGCGTACGGAAGATGAAGTTTCCGGGCGTGATCTCGTTCCGAAACGCCTTGCCGATCTGCGCGATGCCGAACGGGATCTTCTGCCGCGTGGACTGCTGGACGTTGAGGAAGTTGACGTAGATGCCCTGTGCGGTTTCCGGCCGGAGGTACACCACGGCCGCGCTGTCCTCCACTGGCCCCATGAACGTCTTGAACATGAGGTTGAAGAGCCGCGGCTCGCTCAGCGTGCCTTTGGAGCCGCACACGGGGCACTGCGCGTCGGGGGTACCTGGCGTTCCCTTGATCGCCGGATCGTCGGCACGGAAGCGGCGCTTGCAGTTCGTACAGTCGACGAGCGGATCGGTGAACGTCGCGACGTGGCCGCTGGCCTCCCACACGCGCGGGTGCATCAGGATCGCCGCGTCGAGCCCCTCGATGTCGTCGCGCGCGCGGACCATCGCATGCCACCAGCGGTCCTTGACGTTCTTCTTGAGCTCGACGCCGAGCGGCCCGTAATCCCAGACCGAACCCGTGCCGCCGTAGATCTCGGAAGACTGGAAGATGAATCCGCGTCGCTTCGCGAGCGACACGAGCTTCTCCATGACGTCGGGATGTGCGGACACGCTAGCCATGACCGGGCCTGAGGGGCGCGAGGTTGGTTGGGCGAGGGCGAACCGGAAATGTAATCTGACGGCTTACGAGTCCAGATCGCGACTCACCTTCGCGGGCGGCGGCGCCGGTTTTCCCAGCAGCTTGGCGACGATCTGGTCACCATGAAAGCGCCCGTTCTCGATGAAGACCTTGTTGGCGTCGTACCCGGCGTTCACGACGCCGGCAATGAACACGCCCGGCACGTCAGTCTCGAGCGTGACGGGATCATGCCGAGGAATTCCCGTCGCCGGATCGATCGTCACCCCAACCTGTCGAAGCAGATCGACCCTCGGCGCGAAACCGGTCATGAGGAACACGTGGTCCGCCGGAATCGTCGAGAGGGTACCGTCGGTCGAGCGCAGGGTGATGTCTTCGGCCCCGATCTCGCTGACGCGGTTATTCCAGATCGCCCTGATGCTCCCCTCTGCCACACGATTCGTGAAATCCGGAAGCACCCACGGCTTGATCTTCTTGTCGAACGTGGGCCCGAAATGGACGAGCGTCACGCGCGCGCCAGCTCGCCAGAGGTCGAGCGCCGCCTCCGCGGCGGAGTTGCCACCGCCGATGACGACCGCGTTCTGCTGGAATGCGTAGTGCCCTTCGCGATACGCGTGCGTGACGTGAGGCAGGTCTTCACCGGGTATGCCGAGCCGATTGGGTGACCCCCAGTAGCCGGTCGCGACGATAACCGTGCGCGCCTCGGTCACGTGCTCGATACCGCGTCGGTTCGTGTGCACGAGGAACGCGCCGTCGCAGCCGTCGATGCGCGTGACTCGCTCGTACTGCCGCACGGGAATCTCGAAGTACCTGACCACGGTGCGGTAATACGCCAGCGCGTCACGACGCGATGGCTTCTCGCCCGGCGTCACGAACGGCAGGCCGCCTAACGACAACTTTTCGGCCGTCGAGAAGAAGGTCGCATACGTCGGGTAGTGGGTGATCGAGCTGACCACACACTCGGCGTCGAAGACGAGCGAGTCGAGCCCGGCACGCCGCGCGCTTATGGCCGCCGCGAGCCCGCACGGACCGGCCCCGACGATCGCGACGTCAATCACGAATTCTTCTTCCCGAATTCCCGATTACTCATTCCCGATTCCGGCTACTCGAGGCCAATGATCTGGTCGCGCCTCGTCCCGACGCTGACGTACACGATTGGCGCCGCAACCAGCTCGCGGATGCGGTCGAGGTATTGACGAGCCTTGGCGGGCAGCGCCTCGAGCGTACGGGCGTCGCGTGTCGACTGCTGCCACCCCTCGAACCATTCGTAGATCGGCTCGATGTGCTCCAGCGCAGTGACATCGCCGGGAAACTCACGATACTCCTCATCGCCAACGCGGTAGCCGGTGCATATCGCGATCCGGTCGAGGCTGTCGAGCACATCCAGCTTCGTCACCGCGAGACCGCTCAGTCCGTTGACACGCGTCGCATAACGAACGACTACCGCGTCGAACCAGCCACAGCGTCGAGGTCGGCCGGTGACGGCGCCGAACTCGTTGCCGAGCTCGCGGACGCGCTCTCCGAGCTCTCCGGGGATCTCGGTCGGGAGAGGACCGTGGCCCACGCGCGTCGTGTACGCCTTCACCACGCCCAGCACGGCGTCGATCGCCGTCGGCGCGATGCCAGCGCCGGTCGCGGCGCCGCCGGACGTCGTGTTGCTCGACGTCACGAACGGGTAGGTGCCATGATCGATATCGAGCAGCGAGCCCTGTGCGCCCTCCAGGAGCACGGCCGCACCGGACTCGATCGCCTGATGCACGCAAAGGCCAACGTCCTCTGACAGCGAGAGCAGCCGTGGCGTGAGGCGCTCGAGCAGCTGCATGGTCGCTTCCGCGTCGGCCCTCCGATCGGTGAAGCGTGCCAGCTGGCCGTTGGCGTGCTCGACGCCGCGCTCGACGAGCTGCCGTACCCGGTCGGGATGGCGCAGGTCGAGCACGCGGACGCCTCGGCGCGCAATCTTGTCCTCGTATGCCGGCCCGATTCCCCGACCCGTCGTGCCGATCTCCTTGCTCGCGGAGCTCTCCCCGTCGAGGAGCTTGTGATA
Organism: Gemmatimonadota bacterium; assembly: GCA_046725585.1. Taxonomy (GTDB): domain Bacteria; phylum Gemmatimonadota; class Gemmatimonadetes; order Gemmatimonadales; family Gemmatimonadaceae; genus JAJKIV01. The sequence continues at coordinate 36,617 of JBKOYV010000107.1, forward strand.
CGGGAGGACGAGATGAGCGCGGTCGCTGATGTAGAGTCGCCCTTCGACGTCGATGCCGTCAGCGACGAGACGGTCCACCTCCGAGAACAGCGTATCCGGATCGAGGACGACGCCGTTGCCTACGGCACATCGCACGCCTGGGTGCAGGATGCCGCTCGGGATCTGGCGCAGCACGAACTTCGCGTCGCCGATGTGCACGGTGTGACCGGCGTTCGCGCCTCCCTGATATCGCACGACCCAGTCGGCGCGCTCGGCGAGCACGTCAACGAGCTTTCCCTTCCCCTCGTCTCCCCACTGGGCGCCGACGACGACGAGCGTGCGCGTGTTGGTATCGAACATGGTGCTCCGTCAGGAGGTCGCAGGCCGGCACAAAAAAACGCCCCGGCTCGGGCGGGGCGTTGATTGAATCTACTTTCAGGATCGGGCGCGTCAACCAGACACCGTGTCATCCAGAGCGCGATGTCATCCCGAGCGGAGCTCGGTTGTCATCCCGAGCGAAGCGAGGGAACCGAAAGCCCTCTACCGGGATCCTGAGGATCCATCGCTTCGCTCGGGATGACTGGGGGCGCTACAACGCCGCCGCTGCCACGAGCCACACCGCGATCGCGACACCGATCCCCGTCTTCATGGCGGCCGCGACCACGCGGCCGATCAGTGCGCCAGTTGCGACTCGCGTTGCGGTGCCCGCCGTCGCCTCACGCCGAGTGTACTCCGCCACGAGCGCCCCGGCGAACGAACCGACGAAGGCGCCGATCACCGAGCCGATGATGGGCACGGGCACGCCGACGATCGCGCCCACGATGCCCCCAATGATTGCGCCCCAACCCGCACGCCTCGAGCCGCCGTACTTCTTTGTGTAGCGCGCCGACAGCGAGAACTCGAAGATCTCGGCGATGACGGCGAGCACCGCCGTCGCGACGATGGTCACCCATCCAATGGGATCGCCGCCGACGAGCGCGTCGTAGCCGATCGCGGCTCCCACCATGATCCACGTCCCGGGGAGCCCGAGCGGAATCAGGAAGAGCGAAAGCAACAGCACGGCGGCAAAGAGCAGGACTTCCATGTGCGGGGGATTCAGGTTCCGGTCTCGAGCAGCTCGACGATCACACCGGCCACCTCGGCCATGCCGGTGCCCTCTAGGTGTTCGGTACGATCTCGTGGTGTGTGGATTCGCGCCAACGTACGAACGCCTCCCTTGCTCAGTGTCACCACGTCCCACGCGGCATCGGCGAGCGCCACACCGTCTGTCAGTACCCCCGGCAGCAGCCGATGTGCGCGCATTCGCGAGCCGGTCCGCGTTGCCGCGGCGAGCACGGACGCAACGAGGGCGTCGGGGCGACGTCCGCTATACATGCAGGTCGTCGTGCCGAGGTCGTCGACGCCATCGCAGTTGACGGCGACCTTGGTCCCGCCATGGTCTCCTCCACGCACCCAGGCGCGCGCCCCCGCCAGCCCGAGCTCCTCGGCGCTCGTTAGGCAGACGCGACAGGGCGATTCGCGCGCCTCCTCCACGGCAGCGAGCACGGTGGCCACGCCGGTCGCGTTGTCCAGCGCGCCGGGAGACGCCGCCCCGACGGTGGTGGCAATGACTGGAATGGCTCCTACGGTCGCGAGCATCAGTAACGCGAGCCATGGCCCATCGAGGTTGGCGACGCCCCACATCAGCTGCGTCGCGGCGACGATGAGGCCGGCGGCCCACACCACGCCCACCAGGGTGATTCCCGCCGCGCGCAGGAGAATGGGAACGGGTTGCGACTTCGAGTCGAGATGCGCCATCAGCCAGGGCGTCGGCTCCGCGCTCGATCGGTCGCCTCGTGTCGCGACGAGGTTCACGCTCCTCCGTCGCAGCGCCGGAAACACGAGCACGCCGAGGCGAGCCAGCCATTGCGCGGCCGCCCCGAGCATCGCGCCACCTAACGCGAGAACGAGGATGGCGACTCCAGGCTCCCCCACCCGGCCGGCCGTGGCCGCACCCACCAACACCGCGAGTGCGACGAGCCCGCCCACCGGCGTCCCCCATCGACCAGGGAACGCGGAATACTCGAACGACTCCTCATTCACCACGAACCCGGCGGTGCGCAGCCGCTCCGCGCAATAGGAGCGCGCTCGCGCCTCGGAGTCACTGCCCGCAGGCCTCGGCTCGCGCGCCAGCACGCGCACGATGTCGAGCGCGCGCGTGGCACGCGCCGCGGATCGCTCCGCCGATGACACCGGCGGCGCGGACACGCGCGCTAGACCGCCGCCGTCACCCGCGCGTCCCGCAGCAGGGCATCGACGCGCGCTTCGTCCTCGAGGCCGAGCGGCAGCAGCGGAGCCCGGACCCGTCCGCCGGACAGACCAACCCGGTCCATGGCTGCCTTCACGCCGGCCACACCCATCCGTCCCACGATCTCGCTCGCCAGCGGAACGGCCGAGCGCTGGGCCTCCGCGGATGCGTCGCGGTCGCCGGCCGTGAAGCGGTCGTAGATATCGAGGGTCAGCTCCGCGGCGAACAGCGAGATCGCGAGAATGCCACCTCGCGCTCCCAGACCGAGCGCCTGATGAAACGTTCCGCCATGCCCGGTGAGCACGGTGAAATCGTCACTCTGCGACTGCATGTAGCCGGCGAGCCGCGTTAGGTCGCCGGCGCTGTCCTTCATGCCGACGATGTTCTCGTGCGACGCCAGCCGGGCGACGAGCTCCGGCTCCAGCGCGAAATGCATGTACTTCGGGATGTTGTAAAGCAGCACGGGCAGCGGGCTCTCGTCGGCGACGCGCCGATAGTGCGCTTCGAGCGCAGCCGGAGACATGGCCGAGCCGTAGTAGTGCGGGGCGACGACCAGCATGGCGTGGGCGCCGTGATCGCTCGCGACGCGACACCTCTCGACGCACTGCCGTGTCGACTCCGCACCGGTACCCGCGATGACGAGCATATCGCTCGGCACCTCGCGGTGGGTGCGCTCGATGAGTGAACGACGCTCCGCTTCATCGAGCAGCGCCGCTTCACCAGTCGAGCCGCACACGACGATCCCGCTCAATCCCGCCGCGGCGTACGCCCGTAGGTTGGTTGCGAAGGCATCGAGGTCTACCGCTTCGTTTCGATCGCCAAACGTCGTCACCACCGGTGCGATTACGCCGCGCAGATTGAGCATTACCGTTTCTTTCCTCGTTTTTCTGGTGGCGACTCCGATTCGGCGAGTGCGGTCGGCACGAGCCCCATGATCCCGCCATCGTTGTCGTCGTGATGTCCGTTCGACGTCTCGGGACCGCTGTTCAGCACCTTCATTTGAAGCTCGAAGTCTGCCGGACGCGTCGACGCCGCTTTCGCGACCTCGAAAGATACCTTGTCGGCGTTCACCAGGTCGACCAGGTGCTGGTCGAATGTCTGCATCTGATAGGTCTCGCGCCCGTCCGCAATGAAGTCGCGGATCTCCCCGATGCGGGCCTCGAGAATCAGGTCGCGAATCGCGGGTGTCACGATCATGACCTCCGCCGCGACGACCCGCCCGTTTCCGTCCCTGCGAGGAAGAAGTCGCTGGGACACAACCGCGTTGAGGGACTCCGCAATGCGAATCCGGACGACGTCCTGCTCTTCGGGCGGGAACATCGCGATGATGCGCATGATCGTCGTGACGGCGTCCGGCGTGTGCAGCGTGGACATGAGCAGGTGCCCCGTCTCGGCCGCCTTGAGCGCGGTGTCGATCGTCTCGGCGTCGCGCATCTCGCCGATCAGCACGACGTCCGGATCCTGACGTAGCGCCGCCTTCAACCCATCGCGGAAGCTGTCCGTATCGATGCCGACTTCCCGCTGCGTGATGGACGAGTTGATGTCGCGGTGGAGGAACTCGATCGGCTGCTCGAGCGTGACGATGTGCTTGTGCATGTTCTGATTGATCGACTGCACCATCGCCGCCAACGTGCTGGATTTTCCGGAGCCGGTCACGCCGGTAACGAGAACCATCCCGCGCTCAGCCTCGGCCAACGTCGAGATCACCGGCGGGAGCTGCAGCGTTTCGACGGTCGGGATGGTGAACGGAATCACGCGCATCACGATCATGAAGCTCGACCGCTGCCGCAGGATGTTCACGCGGAATCGGCCGACACCCGCCACGCCCCACGAGCAGTCGTAGTCCAGGACCCTGTCGATCCGCTGTCTGACTTCCTCGTTGTGAATCAACCGGAGCGCGATCGCCTTCGTCTGGTCGGGCGTGAGAGCCTGCTTGGTGAGCGCGACGAGACGGCCATCGATACGTGCGCGGAAGACGTCGCCCGCCTTGATATGAAGATCCGACGCTCCACGATCGACCGCCGCCTTGATGATCTTTTCCATGAATCAGAGTTGTCCGGGATTCAGTAGCCCGCGTCCTTGTCGACGAGGTTCCGGAGCGGATCGCCGCGCCGGTATCGCGCCCAGTTGTCGAGGAACAGCTCGAGCTCGCGTTCCCAGAACCGACGAGGCGAGATCGCCGCCACGTGCGGTGTCAGGAGCACTTGCCGAAAGTCCCAGAGTGGGCTGGTCGGCGAAAGCGGCTCCTCCCGGAAAACGTCGAGCACCGCGCCGCGCAAACTCCCGCGTTCGAGACGATTTGTGAGGGCCGTCTCATCGAGGAGCGCACCACGCGCCACGTTTACGACGATTGCGCCGGGTGGTAGGCAATCGAGCCGCGCAGCCGTGAGGATTGTAGCGGTGCCGGGCGTGAGCGGAGTCGTGAGGACCACGATATCCGCAGTTGGTAGCTCGGCATCCAAACCGTCAGGTCCGATGATCCGCTCAAAGCCCGGCGGTGCGCCTAACTCGGGCCGTCTGCGTACACCGACGCAGCGCACTCCAAGCGCCGCGAAGCGCCAGCCGACGGCGCCGCCTATGCCCCCGGTCCCGATGATCAGGGCGCGACACTCGTTCAGCTCCCGGATGGTCGTGTCCGCGGCGGCAAACCCGAGCTTGTCCCAGTGGTGCCGGTCCTGGTTTCGGACGGCGATGTCGAAAGATCGAAGCAGGTAGATCACTCCGCCGAGCACGTGCTCTGCGATGGTGTCGCCCATCACACCGGCGGAGTTGGTCAGCTTCACATCGCTGGCTCGCATGGCGGGGAACAGCAGGCTCGCGACGCCCGCGGCGGCAGACTGAACCCATCTCAGCCTGGTGGCCGCGGCGAAGAGTGTGGGTGAAAGGCCATACCCGAAGTAGACCTCCGCGTCGGCCACTGCGCGCAACACCTCGGTGCTGACACCACCGGTGCCATCACCGTCGGAGACGGTCAGATCGCGGACGAAATGGACATCCCAGTCCGCAGGCGCCGCGCTTCGAATGGCGCCTTCGCCCCACGACGGAAGCGCCCAGCTCGGAGCGGTCGCGTTGAGATCGACGACGAGCCGCCGCCGGGACCTCAAGGGCCCAACTTGAACGTTCGAAAACTCGTTAGGACTCGAGGTCTCTCACGTCGTCCGCTGAAGTGCCCGGCGAAGCATCGCCGTACGACATGCTTCGCGCCTGCTCCTCGAGCGTGGCGATGGCCGCCTCGTCTCGCGCCGTGGGCGTGGTGAACTGCCGGAACACTGTCGAATGGCACTTCGGGCATGTGAGGCTCGCCGGCAGCACATCGTCGAAGAACTGCTCCGCGCCACATGTCACGCAGACCATCGTGGTGACATAGTCTGAACCCTTCTGGTTTGCCATCGAGTGCTCTCGGTGAGGGGGCTCCGGAAGTCGTGCAAGATGTGTGCGGCTTGGCTGTCGAGCTCTCCCGTTTCAGACGAGCCCCATGCGTTCTTTCACCTCGCGCATCGTCTCACTCGCTACGCGACGGGCGGTTGCGGCGCCGTCGTAGATCACCTGGTCGACGATCTCCGGCCGCGCGCGAATCTCGACCGAGCGTGCGCGGATCGGCGCCAGCTCGTTGTTCATATGGTCGAACAGCACCTTCTTGCACTCGATGCAGCCCCACCCGGCCGTGCGACACTGCGTCTCCACATGCGCGACGACGTCCGGCGGGCTGAACGCTCGATGCAGATGATAGATGTTGCAGACCTCCGGCGTCCCGGGGTCGGTTCGTCGGACGCGCGCGGGGTCGGTGACGGCTGGCCGCAGCTTCTCCCAGATCGATTCCGGCGGCTCGAGCAAGCCGACGGTATTGCCCATGGACTTCGACATCTTCGCGTTGCCATCGAGCCCCATGATGCGGCGGGCTGGTGTGAGCTTCGCCTGCGGTTCGGGAAAGAAGCCCTCGCCGAACCTCGCATTCCACCGCCGCGCGATCTCGCGCGAGAGCTCGAGATGCTGCACCTGGTCCTCACCTACCGGCACGAGGTCCGCGCGGTACAGCAGGATGTCTGCGGCCTGGAGAACGGGATAGTTCAGGATCCCCGCCGGCACACTCTCCATGCGCGACGCCTTGTCCTTGTACTGCGTCTGTCGCTCGAGCTCTCCGATGGGCGTGACCGAGTTGAATATCCAGGCGAGTTCGGTATGTTCCGGCACCATCGACTGGACGAAGATCGTCGATTTCGATGGGTCGAGACCGGCGGCCAGAAGCGACACCATCATCTCGCGCCGGCGGGTGCGAAGGTCGTCGGGCTCGTAGGGAATGGTGATCGCGTGGTAGTCCACGATGCAGAAGAACGACTCGTAGCTCCGTTGGAGCTCGGCCCAGTTCTTCACCGCTCCCAGGTAGTTTCCGATGTGCAGCTCGCCCGACGGCTGTATCCCGCTGAAGATTCGTGACATTCGGGCAACCTATCCGGCCCAAAAACTCGTTGCAAGCGACTGATGAATCCGCTCGCGGCGGTGCTGACGGCGCGATCGAGCGGCGCGCGTTGCTCGACATCGCCGTGACCGCAGCCGACGCGGCAGGATCGATCATCCGCGACAGTGCCCGCGATGCGGGCGCCATCGCGTGGCACCTCAAGAGCCACTCGGACTTCGTCACCGAGGTAGACACCGCGGCCGAGCGTGCGATTCGCGACGTCATTCTGTCGCGGCTACCGAATGCGGTGGTGATCGGCGAGGAGTTGAGTCCTGACGCCGTGCCGCGCGGCGTCACGTTCGTCGTGGACCCGCTCGACGGCACGACGAACTTCGTCCACGGGTTCCCGGTGTACGCCGTGTCGATTGCCGTCGCTGTCGACGGAGTAGTCGACGCCGCCGTCGTGCTCGATGTCCCTCGCGGGGATCGCTACACCGCCGTGCGCGGTGGCGGTGCGCAGCGCAATGGCGAGCCGATCAGCGTTTCTCGAATCGAGGACCCGTCGAAGGCGCTGATCGGCACCGGCTTTCCGTTCAAGCACCTGGTGTACGTCGAAGAGTACCAGCGGCAGTTTGCGTCGGTGGTGCGAACGACATCGGGTATCCGCCGCGCCGGCGCGGCGGCGCTCGATCTCGCCGCGGTTGCCAACGGATGGTTCGAGGGATTCTGGGAGCTGAGTCTCGCGCCGTGGGACATTGCGGCCGGCGTGCTGCTCATTCGCGAGGCGGGGGGCGTCGTCACGGACCTGAAAGGTGGCGAAGTGACCGGCCTAACGCCTGGCGGGCTTGTGGCCGGAAGCCCCCTCATGCACGAGTGGCTGTTGAAGACGATCCGGACGGCTTGATCACGTTAGGCGACCGGCACGGACATGATTGACGCACCTTCGGTTCCCGGCTTGTCCTGAGCGTCAGCGAAGGATCTTCCCTATTCCCGATTCCCGACGATGAAGCTCGTCGAGTGCGTTCCGAACTTTTCTGAAGGCCGCCGCCCCGAGATCGTCGACGCGATCCGAGCCGCGATCGCCGCCGTCGAGTCGGTGCACATCCTCGACGTGTCGTCGGACCCGTCGCACAACCGCTCCGTGATCACGTTCGTCGCGTCGGTGGAGCATGCGGCCGACGCCGCCTTCGCCGGAATCGCCAAGGCACGCGACGTCATCGATCTCACGGTCCACCAGGGCGAGCACCCCCGACTGGGCGCCACCGACGTCATGCCATTCATTCCGCTCGAGGGCGCGACGATGGATGACTGCATAGCGCTCGCTCACAAGTTGGGAGATCGCGTTGGCCGCGAGCTTGAGATCCCGGTGTACCTCTACGAGCGCGCTGCCACGCGGCCCGATCGGGAGAATCTCGCCGATATTCGGCGCGGCGAGTTCGAGGGCCTGCGCAACGAGATCGGAACGAATCCGGCGCGTGACCCGGACTTCGGTCCGAAGCGAATACACCCGACCGCCGGTGCCGTCGTCATCGGCGCCCGCCCCTTCCTCGTTGCGTACAACGTCTACCTCGGTCCCGCGTCGAACATGCCTGTCGCGAAGGAAGTCGCCAAGGCGGTCCGAGGGTCGTCGGGCGGACTTCGGTACGTGAAGGGGCTCGGGCTCGAGGTGGACGGCCAGGCGCAGGTCTCCATGAACCTCGTCGACATCGAGAAGACGCCGCTCTACCGCGCGTACGACATGGTGAAGATGGAAGCCCAGGCGCACGGCGTTTCGCCAACGTGGAGCGAGATCGTCGGGCTGGTGCCCGAGCGCGCGCTGTTCGAGACCGCGGCACGGCACATTCAGCTCCGCGACTTCTCTCCCGATCTGGTCCTCGAGCGACAAGTCCGAAGCGCCGTGTCGGGCGGGGTGAGCCTTTCCGGATTCGTGTCATCCGTCGCGTCGTCGACGCCGACACCGGGCGGTGGTAGCGTGTCCGCTCACGTCGGGGCGCTCGCCGCTGCGTTGGCACAGATGGTCGCGGGCCTCACCGTCGGCCGGAAGAAGTACGCGGCGGTCGACGCCGAGATGAAGCAGATCGCCTTGGACGCCGCCGAATTGGGCAACCAGCTCGCCGCGCTCGTGGACGCAGATGCACGCGCCTACACCGCGGTGTCGAACGCGTACAAGCTTCCGAAGGAGCCAGAGGATGCCGCCGTTAGGCGGACCGAAGCGATCACCGAGGCGCTGCTCGGCGCCTCACGCGTGCCGCTCGACACAGCGCGCGCGTGCGCCCGGGTGGCCGAGTTGGCGGCGACGGTAGCAACGAAAGGGAACAGGAACGCGGTCTCGGACGCCGGGGTCGCTGCACTGCTTGCCGAGGCGGCCTGTCGCGGCGCGGCCTACAACGTTCGCATTAATGTCGCCGCGCTCGAGGACAAGTCGCGGGGCGCGGCGCTGGTTGCGGAGGCCGTCGATCTGGTGGCGCGCACCTCGAAGTTCGCCGCGCAAGCCATCGCGGCCGTGGAGGCCGCGATCTGAAGGCGGAATTGGTGCCAGGTACGAATTTCATCATGAAATTCGTGCCCGGCACCAACTCATTCCCGACGTTTACGGCCCTGGTGCGCGGGCAGGTGACGGCACGCGGTAGAGCCGAATGCCTTTGCCGACGTGAATGGCCGTGGCGACGGAGTCGAGCCACAGCATAGCCTTGGGCTCCACGACATACCGACCACGTCGCTCGTAGATCTGCCCGCGGCGATACCAGGTCTCCGAAACGGCTACCCACCCGTGGGGCCGTCCGTTGCCGTCCCAGTACTTCACCGGCACGCCGACGATCGGGCTCACGTCGGCCGTGCCGATGTACGCGAACTTCAGCGTGTCTACGCCCCGAGCCGCGACCTCGCGTTTCAGGCGGAACATGTCCTGCCCCCAGTCCAGATCGCTGTCGGCGACGAGATTGGACGGATCACGACCCGCAAACGCGTTGAAGTACGACAGATAATCCGGATGCACCGTGAATGACCCGATCGAGAGGATCACGGTAGCCGCGACCAGCGCCGCACGCGACGAGACCGACGTTAGGCGCCGCCACAGCCATTCCCACCCTACGCCCACCGCCAGCGCGAGCGCCAGGTAGAACGGCAGCACGTGGCGAACACCGATGTTGATGTCCGATGGCATGGCCACGGCCAGCACGGCAACCGCCACGGCAAGCGGCACCAGGGGCACCCAATCCCGACGTCGCACGGCACGACGTGCGAGGACCCCGAAGCCTAACCCGCCCAACGCGAGCGCAGCGATTGGCGTCTTGAGCGACAGCACCACCGGGAAGAAATACCAGATCCCGTAGACTCGCACCTGCCCGAGAAAGTACGCCGGGTGCCCGACGCGATTGTGCTGCGTAACCTCCTTGATGCCCTTCGGCAGTTCGGCCAACGGTACCGGGATGCCGCGAATGGTTCCGATCGAAAACCGATAGACGGCCCAGGCGACGAGGAACCCCGCGGCCGCACCGGCGACCGCGGATATTAGCGCCTGCCGCCAGGACCACGTCGGTACCCGGGCAGGGCTGTCGCTGCCTAACGACGGCGAACCCGCCGCCTGAGACTCGCCACGGCCCGACCACAGCCGCGCGCCCGCGATCAGCACCGCCGTCACCCCGAGATACGGCAGGGCAGAAAGCTTGCTCACCACCGCCAGCGCGATCGCGACCCCCACACCGACGCCCCGCCTCACGCTCGGCGCGTCGAACCAGAGCATCATCGCGTAGGTGGATGCCGCGAACATGGCGAACATGGCGCCGTCGGTCGTCGCCACGCCGAAGTGGCCGAGGATGGGCGGCAGGAGGGTGAGGCACGCGACGGCACCCAGAGCGACCGACGACCCGAAGGCCGCCCGCGCCAGCCGCCACGTAAAGAACGCGGCGAGGAAGAAGAACGGCAGAATTCCCAGCCGAGCCGCCGTGAGGTTCCGCAGGTACGCGTTGTCGGCGTACAGCACGCGCCGCCCTTCGTACCACTGGTTGGATTGATGCTGCGAGCGCACGCCCAACAGGTATGGGCCGGCAGCTGCGGCAATCCGGGCGAGCGGAGGATGCTTGAGCTCGAACGTGAATTTGCCGAGCGCGAGCCACTCCATTCCGGCGCCGATGTGCGCCACCTCGTCGACGGTCTCGCTCAGCTCGCGGTACGTCCCGACGATTCGGAGCGCGCCGAGGAACACGAGGGCAATTGCCACCCATCGGTGCCAGCGAGCGTTCGTCGAAACGGTGCTGCCGCGTTCGAGGGTAGCGCTCATGGCCTCACCTGCGTTGCGGTCTACGGCGTCGTCAGTACCCGCGGTCCGCCTTCGGTGATGGCCACCGTGTGCTCGAAGTGTGCCGACCGCGATCCATCAACGGTGACGACGGTCCACCGATCGGGCAACGTACGGGTGCCCGGCCCCCCGATGTTCACCATCGGCTCGATCGCGATGGTGAGTCCCGGGACGAGCTTCGTCCCACGTTTCGGCTTGCCGTAGTTAGGCACCTGCGGCTCTTCATGAAACGCCGCGCCGATGCCATGGCCCACGAGGTCGCGGACGATGCTGAACCCCGATGCTTCGACGACCCCCTGAATCGCCGCGCCGATGTCGCCGATGTGATTGTTCGGCTGCGCCGCGTCGATTCCTGCAGCGAGCGCGCGCTCGGTGACGTCGAGCAGCCGCTGTGACTCTTCAGGCACCGCGCCCACTGCGACCGTCGTCGCCGAATCGGTGTGGTACCCGTCGTACTTCACCCCGACGTCGATCGAGATGATGTCACCGTCTTTCAGTACGCGGCGGCGCGACGGGATGCCGTGCACGATCTCGTCGTTGATCGAGACGCACACGCTCCCCGGGAACCCGTACAGGCCCTTGAACGACGGCGTCGCTCCGGGATGGCTCCGAATGAACGACTCGGCCATCTCGTCGAGCTCCCACGTGGACATTCCCGCCCGAACCCCGCTTCGGAGCATCGCGACCGTGGCGCCAAGGATCTTCCCTCCGTGCGCCATGATGTCGATCTCGCGAGCCGATTTGAGCTGGATCACCGCCGTCTCTCGTCGCCTCCGACGCCCGCGGCACGAAGCGCATCGAGTGCACGGCGTGTCACATCGTCCACCGACCCCACGGCGTTGACCGTGGCAATGCGCGTCCCGTTCTGCTGGTACCACGCCAGCACGGGCGCCGTCTGACGCTGGTACACGGCGAGCCGGTTCCTCACGGCCTCGGGCTCGTCGTCCTTGCGACGGATGAGCGTCCCGCCGCAGTTCTCGCAGCGCTCCCCGGCCTGGCGACCGGTATAGGGCGTCTGGCACTGCTCGCAGACCATACGCGAGGAGAGGCGCTGCACGAGCTCGTCATCGTCGACGTCGAATACGAGCACCGCGTCCACCTTCCGCCCGAGCTCCTGCAGCACGCGGCTCATGCCTTCGGCCTGGGGCGTGGTGCGCACGACGCCGTCGAGCAGCGAGCCTTTGGCGAATTCGCCCTTGCCTAACGTCTCCTTCATGATGCCGAGGATGACGTCGTCGGGCACGAGGTCGCCCCGGTCCATGTAAGCCTTCGCCGCGAGCCCCATGGGCGTCCCGGCCCGCACCGCGCCGCGCAGCACGTCTCCGGTCGCGACGGTGGGCACGTGAAGCGCCGCGGCGATGCGCGGCGCTTGGGTGCCTTTACCGGCACCGGGTTTACCGAAAAGAACGATATCCATTGTCGGGAATCGGGAATCGGGAATCGGGAATAGAGACCGGGTTACGATTCCCTATTCCCGATTCCCGATTCCCTAAAATCCACCGGTCGCCTGCCGACCGCGGAACCGCACCCGGCCCTTCTTCATGAATCCGTCGTACTTCCTCAGCAGCAAGTGCTGCTGCATCTGCGCCATCGTGTCGAGCGCGACGCCGACGACGATCAGCAGCGACGTGCCACCGAAGCGGAACGGAACGTTCACGATATCCGCGATCCATACTGGCAGGAGAGCGATCGCCGTAAGGAAGATCGCGCCAGGCAGTGTGATGCGCGACAGCACGTAGTCGATGTACTCCGCCGTCTTCGCCCCGGGCTTCACGCCGGGAATGAACCCGCCCTGCTTCTTCAGGTTTTCCGCCAGGTCGATCGGGTTGAAGATGATCGACGTGTAGAAATACGTGAAGAAGACGATCAGAACGGCCGACAGCAGGAAGTACCAGATGGTACCCGGCTGGAAATACTGCGCGAAGTCCTGCGCCCAGGTGGCGCTCGAGAACTGCGCGAAGGCGCCCGGGATCACGATCACCGACTGCGCGAAGATGATCGGCATGACGCCCGCGGAGTTGATCCGGAGCGGAATGAAGTTCTTCGCCGACTCACGCATCCTCCCGCGTGACATCGTCCGCTGCGGGATCTGGATCATGATCCGCCGCGCTGCCAGCGTGATCGCGACCACGCCAGCGACGACCGCGACCATCAGGATTCCGAGGACGAACAGCGAGAACAGACCGATCGCGCCGGTACTCACGAAGCCGAACGTCGCGAAGATGCCCGGCCAGAAGCGCTCGACGATCGAGAAGAAGATCAGCAAGCTCGCGCCGTTCCCGAGCCCGCGCTCAGTGATCTGCTCGCCGAGCCACATCACGAACATCGCGCCGGTGGTCAGGAACAACACCATCTGCACCTTGAACCCGAGCCCCGGGGTCGCGACCGCTCCCTGCAGCGACTCCGTGAAGAGCGCGAAGCCCCACGCCTGGAAGATCGCGAGTACGACGGTGATGTAGCGCGTCCACTGCGTCAGCTTTTTCCGGCCCTCTTCATCCTTCTGCATCTTGTCGACCGTCGGGATTACTGCTCCCGCGATCTGCACGAGAATGCTGGCGGAGATGTAGGGCATGATCCCGAGCGCGAACACGGTCGCGCGCGAGAGGCCACCGCCCACGAACAGGTTGTAGAGTCCCAGCAGCCCCTGGCTATTGCCCTGGCTGTTGAAGAAGTCCGTGAGCGCGATGACGTCCACGCCCGGCGCGGTGATGTGCGCGCCAACGCGATAGATCAGCAGGCACAGGAACGTGAACTTGATCTTGTCCCACAGCTCTGGCGTCTTGTAAATGTTCGCCAGGGCCGCAGCCGGATTCGGTTGCGCCATTACTCCTCGATGCGGCCTCCGGCCGCGACGATCTTCTCCCGAGCGCCAGCACTGACCTTCACACCGCGCACGGTGACTGCGTGGGAAAGTTCCCCGTTCGCCAGTAATTTGGCCCGCCCCTTCCGCGAGCGGATCAGGCCCGCTTCGACGAGCGACTCGGTCGTGATTTCGGTGCCTTCGGGAATACGGCTGAGGTCATCCAGCGACACCACCTGCGATTCCACCCGGAACGCGTTGGTGAACCCGCGTTTCGGCAACCGACGCGTCATCGGCATCTGGCCGCCCTCGAACTGCGGCTTGCCACCGCCCGGGCCGTGGTGGCCCGCACGCGCCTTGATACCCTTGTGCCCTTTGCCTGACGTCTTGCCCGTGCCGGAGCCCGGGCCGCGTCCGAGACGCTTCCGGTTCCTGTGCGACCCGGGAGCGGGCTTCAGATTGTGAAGACCGATCTTCTCGGTCCGTGATTCGGTTCCAGTGTTGGCCACGAGCGTATTACTCCTCGACGGGCGACACCTTCACCAGGTGTCGCACCTTCTTGATCTGTCCGCGCAGGGACGCCGAGTCCTGCTTGACGACGACGTCCTGATGGTGACGGAGCCCAATCGCCTCGAGGGTTCGGCGCATGACGGCAGGCTTCCCGATGCCGCTCCGAACCTGCTCGATGCGAAGCTTGCCCGACGTCGGCGCTTCTTCCTTGGGCGTGCTATGTGGACCGCGCGTGCGGTGCCAGACGAACGTTCTAGGCACTGGCGACCTCCTTGCTCTTCGCGCGCGAACGGTACCCGATCGACGTCGGCTCGACGCCGCGCTCGCGCGCGGCCTGCTCGACCGTCGTTAGGCTCTGGAGCCCCTCCATCGCCGCCCGCACCATGTTGTGCGGATTCGTCGAGCCCAGGCTCTTCGTGAGAATGTCCGAGATGCCGGCGCACTCCATGACGGCGCGCACCGCGCCGCCGGCGATCACGCCGGCGCCTGGCGCCGCGGGCTTCATCAAGACGCGCCCCGCCCCGTGCTCGCCCACGATCTCGTGCGGAATCGTCCCGCCTGTGAGGGGTATCGTCACCATCTTCCGGCGCGCGGCATCCACGGCCTTTCGCACGGCCTCGGACACCTCGTTCGCCTTGCCGGTCGCGTAGCCGACCTTCCCCTGCCCGTCGCCGACGGCCACGAGCGCGTTGAACGAGAAGCGGCGACCACCTTTCACGACCTTCGCGACGCGGTTGATGGCGATCACGTTCTCGACGAGCTCGCTGCCTTCGCGACCGCCTTCAGGGCCGCCACGCTGGCCATCGCCACCACCACGACCGCCTCGGCCTTCACGCGCGTTCGGGCCGTCGCCGCCGCGGCCACCGCCGCGGCCACCGGGGCCGCCCCCGCGCCCTCCAGGAC
>JBKOYV010000460.1:0-2942 GCA_046725585.1 Gemmatimonadota bacterium
GTCATCAGCTCCCGGAATCCGGTGATGAACCAAAAAAAACGGCGCGGCGATGGAAATCCCATCGCCGCGCCGCCCTGGTTTGCGACGCGATCCTACTGCTTCGTCATCGTTAGGCCGCTCACCGTCGCCTCGGTGTTGTGCCCGAAGCGAACGCCGTACACACCGTCGGTCGACTTGAGCTTCCCGGCGCCCACGACATCGGCCTTCTTGTAGGTCCCGACCACCTTGCCGTTGATCGCGCAGGTGACGTCATCGCCCTTCACCGACACCGCGATCTCCTGGGTCACCGACTGGCCCTGGCCCGCCGCCTTGTGCACCGCCTCGTTCGACTCCCCGCGGCGACCGTTGAGCTGGAACGCGGCCGGCCCGAAGCCGCGAACGATGAACTGGCCGTTCCCGTAGGCGGCGCAATACAGGTAGCTCTGCTGATCGGTGCCCATGTCGTTGCCGCCGATCACGATGCCGTACGGATGCGGGTGATCGTTGAGGTTCATGTACTTCGACTCGGTGAACGTCGCCTTCACCGTATAGTTGCCCGACGCCTTGTTGGCGGGGTTCCAGTACGCGACGGCGGGACCGGTCGTGACGTGCAGGTTATTCCCTTCCTTGGCGAGCTTCGCGTCCTCGAGCTTGCCGCCTCGACCCGCTTCGGAGGCGTCGATCTTCCCCTGCCAGCCCGGAACGGAGATCCCACCACCGGAAACTGCGCGAGCGGCGTCCTGTGCGAGGGCGGTGGTCGCCCCGGTTACCAGCATGATGGCGCCGGCTGTGACGGCTGGAACGAACGTGCGACGCATGGTTGTGTTCCCCTTGTTGGAAAGTGAACTACGGATGACTATAGCGCCCCGCACGCCCTCCGCGCGACTTCCAACGTGAGGACTTCGTGAGATCGTGGGCCTCGCGGACGTGTGCATATCGGTGGACATTAGCGCCGAACCGCCGGCAAACGGAGAGTTGCGCATGAGCACGAGATCCGAGCTCGAGTTTCTCGACAACGTCGAAGGCGAAGCCGAGCTCATGGCTGACGAGGCCGAAGCGATGATGGGGATGGATCGCCGGGAGTTCGTTTTCCTGTCGCTCGTGACCGCCGCGGCGAGCACGTTCGGGTTCGGCGCTCGCGCGATGGCACAGGCAGTCACCTCCGCGCAGGCCCCTCAGGCGCCCCCGCCCCCGCCACTCGGCAACGGCGAACCGCTCTCGTGGACGTTCCAACCCTATCCCGGCGGCACCGGTGCGCTCATGGAGAAGCTCGTCCGGGAGCGGGGTGTCGCGGCGTTCCAGCGTGCCACCTTCACCGTGCCCAAGTGGAGCGGCCCGGTGCCTAACGACCCAGAGACCATCGCATTCCTTCCTGCGCACCGTCTGTCTGCACTCATCAGGGAACGCAAGCTCACCTCCACACAGGTCACGAAGATCTACCTCGAGCGCATCAAGCGGCTGGACCCGCAGCTGCTCTGTGCCGTGACGATCATGGAGGAGCAGGCGCTGGCGGAGGCCGCGAAAGCCGACGAGGAGATCAGAGCGGGGAAATACCGGGGGCCGCTCCATGGCATCCCGTACGGCGTGAAGGACCTCTTCGCGACGAAGGGCGTCCGGACCACCTGGGGCTCGGCCGACTTCGAGAATCGGACGATCGACGATGACGCCGAAGTGGTCGTTAGGCTGCGCGATGCCGGCGCAGTGCTCACGGCGAAGCTCTCCACCGGCCTGTTCGCCCAGGGCGACCAGTGGTACCGCGGCCGGACGAACAATCCGTGGGACCTGCGGCGTGGGTCGAGCGGGTCGTCGGCGGGCCCGTCGTCCGCGACGGCGGCCGGCTGCGTCGCGTTCGGCATTGGCACGGAGACCTCCGGATCCATCGTATCGCCCGCGCGCGAATGCGGGCTCAGCGCGCTGCGCCCCACATTCGGGCGCGTCAGCCGGTACGGCGGCATGGTGCTCGCCTGGTCGCAGGATCGCGTCGGGCCGATCTGCCGGACGATCGAGGATTGCGCCATGGTCTTCAACGCCATCCACGGCGTGGACCCCAAGGACCCCTCCACGGTCACGACCCCCTTCCACTACGATCGCGACATCAAGCTCGCGTCGCTGCGCATCGGCGTGGACGCGAACGCGCCGAAGGAGCTCGTCGACAAGCTGCGCGAGCTCGGCGCCAACCCGAAGCCGATCGGTCCGCGCCCGCAGCTGCAGGGCGGCGGCGCGTTTGGCGCCGAGTCGGCGGCGGCGTTCGACTCGTACGTGCAGTGGAAGGCGAAGGAGCTCGGGATCGATCTCGCAACCATCCCCGAGCCGCCGCCCGGACGCGGCCCCGGTGGTGGTGGAGGCGGTGGCGGTGGTGGCGGTGCCCCCGGCGGTGGCGCGCCGCCGGGAGGTCCGCCGCCGAATCCCGGAAACCCCACGGGCATGGCCGCGCTGACGCGGTGGACGAATGGCCGCTTTCCGCGCGCGTTCGAGTTCGTGCAGCAGCAGCGGCGTCGTTACATCCTCATCACGCAGATGGCGGAGCTGCTCAAGGACTTCGACATGTACGTCCCGGGCGGCGGGGGAGGCCAGGGCCAGTGGGACATCGGCCTTCACGCGCAGACCGGGCATCCGTGCGTGGTCGTGCCTTACAAGTTCGAGCCGCAGACGTCGCGGCCGGTCACCGGTGGTCGGCCCGATACGACCGCGGCACCGGTGGCCTACAACCCGCAGCCAATCTGCGCGGTGCTCGCCGGAAACCTCTACAACGACGATCTCATCCTATCGGTCGCGAACAAGTATCAGCTGGCGACTGACTGGCATACGCGGCACCCGAAACACTAGTGGAGTGGTTGTTAGGTGTTGATAGCAGGCGGAGACGGGCAGTATGGCAGTATTGCCATGGCGGACATCGGACTGGCCCACACGATAGAGTCTCCCCATGGCAATACTGCCATATCACCCTAACCGCCTGCTATCAA
>JBKOYV010000366.1:0-36547 GCA_046725585.1 Gemmatimonadota bacterium
ACTTCACGAAAGGCTACAACGACATCATGGCCGGCGTCGACTATCTCATCAAGGAGGGCATCGTCGACGGCGATCACATGGGCGCGCTGGGCTGGAGCGCCGGCGGCCACTGGTCGAACTGGATTCTCACGCACACCAACCGGTTCAAGGCGATCAGCACCGGCGCCGGCGTGATGAACTGGATCTCGATGTACGCGCAGAGCGACAACCAGCGGGTGCGCCAGTGGTACATGGGCGACAAGCTGCCCTACGACGACTACGATCACTGGTTCGCGCAATCGCCGCTCAAGTACATCAAAAACGCAAAGACGCCGACGATGATCCACGTCGTGCACGATGATCCGCGCGTGCCGCGCCCGCAGTCGGAGGAGCTCTTCATGGCGCTCCGCCAGCTCGGCGTGCCGACCGAGTTTTACGTCTATCCGGGCGCGAGCCACGGGATCCCCGATCCGCGCAATCAGCTCGTCAAGTCCACGGCGGAGATGGCGTGGATGGACTACTGGGTGCGGGGGAGTGGCAAGAAGTTCGCGTGGCGTGATGTCCTGAAGACGCTCGACGATTCGACGGGCGTGAAGACCGCGGACACGAAGGCGGTCATTCAGGATCGTTAGGCCCCGGGCTGCTGGCTGGGTTGACGGTCAGCATCGCGGGCGGTGGTCGGCGGGGTATCGCGCTCCGGCGGCCACCGCTCGAGCCGAGTGCCCCGCGCGACCGGCGGAGGCATCTCGATCAGCCCCGCCGGGCAATGAACCCGCAATTAATGACGCGCCAACCCGCTCGACCTCAGCGACTGCCGAATCGCAGCTGACAGGACGGAGTCACTCGCCACCGTCCAGTCGACCTTCTGATAGGTCACGGTCTGATCGTCACGCGCGTGGAAGAACACCACCGCCCGAACCGCCGGATACTCGCGCGGGATCGACTCGAATGCGTCGCGGTACCATTGTTCGCGGTCGCCGCCCACCGCCAGCGACCCGAGCTCCGCGATCATGATCGGCTTTCCGAACGCCGCCAGCCGCGCGTACTTCTGTCCGAAGATCTCGGCGAACGTCCACCACTTCGACCACTGCGCAATCGGGCCAAAGTTGAGCACCCCCGTCGCCACCCAATCGACGTACGCATCGCCCGGGTAGTAGAGGTCCCAATACTCGTACGCGACGTGTGGGGACCACACCCAGAGGACGTTGGTCGCGCCCGCACGCCTGAAGCGCTCCACGACGTGACGCCACGCCGCGATGTATTCCTCCTTCGTGTTGTTCTGCGGACCCCACGGGTAGCGATACGGGTCATTCATCTCGTGCGCGAGCCGAACGAGGAACGGCTTGCCGAATCGTGCGGCCTCCGCGGCCCACGCATCGACGTAGAAGTCGTAGTCGCCACGGGCGACCGCGGTGAGCCCGTGCGAATCACGCTTGTCGCGAAGCGCAATCCCGGGATGCCTGACGTTTTCGAAGTCGACCAGCCACGGCTCCCACGTAACCACCGGGATGGACCCTAGGCCCTCGATTGCCGTGAGCAGCTCCACCGGGAACTGCTGCTCGGGCTTGTCGCCCCACGCGCTGTAGACCTGAACGAGCGGCAGCGGCGCCGCGATTCGCGACTCGAGCGCCAGCACACCATCGAGCGTGCGCGGAATTCCGCTGTCGTATGCGCCGAGCAGCACGAAGTCGGGCTTGCGCAGTCGGTCGGCTGAAGTGCGATAGGGTTCCAACCAGCGCAGCCTCTCGCGCCGAGGCGGGCCGCCGAGCCGATCCCGCACGCGGTGCTCGATCGAACCGGTAGCCGCACCAAGCCAGCCTAACGCCGCCGACAGCGGCCCCTCGGACGCGTTCCCGAGCGCGGAGAGGCCGAGAACGGCCACGGCGGCGGACGCCGTGAACACGGCAACGAGCGCGATGCGATAGCGCCGTCTCATTCGCCTGTCCCGCCAATCGTCGCCACGTCGATGGCGTCCCAGGGTGCGCGGGCCGGCGACCGGCGTGACTGCCAGGCGGCGAACACTGCTCCGAACGACGCAAGGACGGGAACGGTCGCGAAGGCGATCATTCCCCACACCGCCTCGGCGCTGAGCTCGAGGGAGCCTTCGCCCGTATGGAACACGCGCACGCCGACCACGCGTGCCACGGTCACGACGTACAGGCCGATCAGCAGAAGCTGCGGCCAGGCCAGCCTAACGAATCGGCCGCGCACGGCCTCCTTCGCAGTCGGGATGTACGGTACGTCGGCGCGGACGATCGCCAGCAGCGTCCCCGCGAGAAATACGGGCCAGCACGCGATCTTGAGCGCGAAGCCTCGCCAGTGGATGCCGCGCTCCCTCGAGCGATCACACAGCCATCGCTGCACCAACAGGTACATGGCGGCGCCGGCGAGACCGACCGGCGTCATTACCGTGATGAACTCCGCGAATCGCATGACCGCCGGCTGCACGCCGAACCAGAGGAAGAGATAGGGGATCGCCAGGAACAGTGGCGTCGTGACGCCGAACAAGTAGTATGTGCCGATCGCCAGGTACGACAGGCGCTGGCGCCACCCCAGCGTGCGTGAGAGACGAGGCAGCTCGCTGAACGCGACCTCGTAGACACCCCGCGCCCACTTGAGCTGCTGCCTGTAGAAGGAGCCAAGGTCCTCGGGTACCAGCCCGCGGCTCACGACTTCCGGAACGTAAACCGACTTCCACCCCGCGGCGTGGATACGAATCGCCGTCACGAGGTCTTCGGCCAGGCCGATCCCGTGGCCGTTGATGGAGTCGAGCGCCGTCCGTCGAAACGTGCAGTTCGCGCCGATCGCCACGCACGCGCCGTGGCCGTACAGGCCCATCTGCCCTGGACCGTAGAACGTGTAGGTCTGCTCGGCCGCGCCGGCGGCGGTGAAGGTTCGGCGCTGGTTGTAGTATGCCTGCGAAACCTGAACGAACCCGACGCGCTCGTCGTCGAAGTGGCCCATCACGCGGTCGAGAAACTCGGGGAACGGAACGTGGTCGGGATCGAGCACGAGTACGAACTCTTCGCTCGTTGAGCCGAGCGCACGATTGATCTTGCCGGCCTTCGCGCCGGGGACATCGAGCAGCTCCAGACAGACGGCTCCGTGGCGTTCCGCGAGCTCGCGAAAGCGCGGGTCTCGCGTGTCGTCGAGGAGATACGTGGTGTGCGGATAGCGAATGCGACGACACGCCTCGAGCGTACGATCGAACATCGCCAGCGGCTCGCCCGGCGTACTCGTCGTAAAGATCGCGACGGTCCGCCCGGGCGGCGCGACGCGATGTTCCGGCTTTGCGAGCGCAGCGTAGTTGATCCAACCCAGCACGATCCGAAAGACGGCATACCAGAACGCCAGGGACACCAGGACGAACAGCGCCGGGCTGTCGATGTGCTCGGCCCGGAACCAGTAATCCGCGAACCTCACGACGGACGCGATCCCGACGCCGGCGAGCGCCGCAATGACGATGCGGTCCGCCGGTCGGACGGATGGGGCCGAGCGGTGCCGCCAGAGCGATGGGTCGGTCAGCGGAGGTAAGCGCGCCTCTGTGCCGCGGCGACGAAGGTGTAGGTGAGCTCGACGCGCCCCGTAGTGAACTCGTAGTACGCTTCTCGGCCGTGCTCGACGCCGAGCGTCACACGCGCCGCGGGCGTCGCGTTCCAATTGATCGACCCGCGCGCATTCCACGGCTTGAACGACCGATCGTAGAATTCTCGCTCGACGGTCGTCGTTGGCGGGGTTGCGACGGCGAAGAGAACTGGCGCGTCGTCGTGCGCACTGAGCGCATAGCGGCCGCCGGCCTCGATGGTGAGCTGGCGATTCGGCCGCAGAGCCGTGGAGGCAAGCACCGAGTGGATGCGAAGGTTGCTGGGTGTGAAGTACGGGTTGTACTCGCCAGGCACCATGACCGGCGGCTGCCCGGGGCGCACGTCGATGTCGTCCCGTGGGAGGAACCGACTTTCGGCCGCGGACTGTGCGGTGAAGCCGTAACCGACGTGGAGTGTCGCGGTCTCCCGACTCGATATGGGTGCGAGGATCCAACCGAAGCCGCTCGAGACGGAGTTGTCATCCGGATAGATCTCGTGGCGCGCGCCAAGCTCGCCGTTCCAGCTCCGCGACGATCCCCATCGCGCGCTGGCCTCGAGCGTCTGGACCATGATCGGGCGATCCAGGCTGCGGACGGTATTCGTGTACGGCGTTCGAGCGTACCTTGCCTGCAGCATCACCGTCCGCGGGAGCCGGGCGCCTAACGTGAACCGCGCCGTCCAGTCGGTGGGTTCGCCGAACGATCGATCCACTACACCAGCGCCGGCGATGAGATCGAGGTGAGCGCTCGGGAAATAGCTCGTGACGCTCGCTTCGGCCGCAAGCATCGCTTCGGACGCGCCGCCCAAGTTGTACACCGATGATCGCGCTCGGATGCCCAACGGCGTCAGCGGGTTGAGAAACCATCCGCCTTCGCCGTTGAAGCCGGCGAAGCGGAGTGGCTGGTCGTCGTCCCACATGTCGGCCCCGACGCTGACCCATGACGCCGAGGCAGTCTCGATCTCGAGGAGCTGACGGCGAGCGTCGGCCGCGGAGGAGTCGAGTGCGAGGGCAGCGCGGAACTCCTTGCGCGCTCCCGTGAAGTCACCCCGCCAGTAGTCCGCGGTGCCAAGCAGCGTGTGGGCGCGCCCGATCTGCTGGCCGCTGGCGGATATGGGGGCGTTCGCGGTGAATGGGGCTAGGACGTCCCGTGCCCGGGTGGACTTTCCCGTCTCGATGAGGAATCGGGCGTACTCGAGCCGGAGGTCGGCGTCGCTGGGGTGACGCGCGATCGCTCGAGTGTAGACCGAATCCGCGGTCGCCTGATCCTTCGACCAATACGCCATCAGAGCCGCGAAGCGGGCGGATCCCGGATCGTCGGGGTGCGACTCGACGTACGCCCGCATCAGCGCCGCCGCGCCTGCGAAGTCGTTTGCGTCGCGCAACCGCCGCGCCTCGGCGATCGTGTCGACGCGGGTCGTCTCCGTCTGCGCGCAAAGATTTGCGGCGGCTAATTGGGCGACGGTGAGAATCAGCCACAAGCGCATGTCACTCTGACGATCTGTCGAAGGGCGGTACTACACAAAGAAGCCGTTAACGGGTTCAGATCTCGGGGCCCAGGTCCCCCGTTTCGAGCGACGACTCGGCGATCGCCTTAAGGCGAGCGTCCTGGTGTTTGCGAAGGCCTCGAATGCTCCGCCGCGCTCGGCGGTAAGCCATGGGGATGAAGATCCGCGCGCAATCGAGCTGCGCCTTCGCGCCGTCCTCGCCGCCGGCGCGCTCGACCTCCCATGTCGTGCGTGAAAGCACCGTCGTCGCGAGGTAGATGTCGATCGCGGCGTTGGCCATCCGCTCCTGCAGGAACTGTCGGTCGATGATCCCCTTCCCGTGCCGGAGGATCGCGTCCTCGACGCCCAGCGCCAGATCGTGGACGAGCGTCTCGACCAGGCCAGCCTCGCGTTCGAGCGACGGGTGCACGAGCGCAAAGCGCGGCTTGGTGATCTGCCTGCGCGCTCGCCCCGCGAAATACTCCCCGATCGCGCCGAGCGAGCGGATCGGCGCCTTGAAGGCCGTGCCTAACGCTTTCAGCCGCTCGCCGGGTTGCTGCAGACCCATCAGCGCGATCAGCGCGCGTAGTACCTCATTCGTCCCCTCGAAGATCAGGTTGATGCGCGAGTCCCGCACCGCCTGCTCGTACGGATACTCCTTCGAGTAACCGATCCCGCCGGCAATCTGCAGCGCCTCGTTCGACGCGCGGAACGCGAGCTCCGAGCCGAACACCTTGCAGGCAGCCGTCTCGAGCGAGAAGTCGATGCCGCCACGGTCGACCATCCCGGCCGTCACCATTATCGCGGAGTCGAGCGCGTAACACTCGGCCGCGAGCGTCGCGATCTTGCGCTGGATCATCTCGAACGACCCGATGGGGCGTCCGAACTGCTCTCGCTGCCTGGCGTACGCAATCGCCTCGCGCATGATGCGGCGCGTCCCGCGCGCCGAGCCGGCCGCGAGGCCGAGGCGCCCCGAGTTCAGGATCTCGAGCGCGATCCGAAAGCCCTGCCCTACATCGCCAATCCGGTTTTCGGTGGGCACGCGGACACTCTCGAAGGAGATGGCTCGAGTATCCGATGCCTTGATGCCCATCTTCTCTTCGAGCTTTCCGAGCTTCACTCCATCGGCGTGTGCGTCGACGACGAACGCGGTCACCCGCGCCTTTCGCACGCCATCGACCTCCACCGGCACTTTCGCGAACACGGTGAGAATGTCGGCATAGCCGGCGTTCGAGATCCAGATCTTGGTGCCGTTGAGCACGTAGTGTGACCCATCCGCGCTCGGAACCGCCGTCGAGCGCATGGCCTGCGCGTCGGAGCCCGATCCCGGCTCGGTGAGACAGAACGCTGCGATCGACTCGCCGCTCGCGCACTTCGGCAGAAATCGCTGCTTCTGCTCTTCGTTGCCGAAGAGGACGATGCCCTTGCATCCGATCGATTGATGGGCGCCGAAGTACACCGTGAGCGCCGGGTCGATCGAGCCGAGCTCACCGAAGACGCGGTTGTACACTTTGGCCGATGCGCCGAACCCACCGTACTCTTCGGGGATGCTGAGACCCATGAGGCCGAGCTGGTGCATCCCTTCCCGCACGTCGTCGGGAAAACGCCCGTCGTGGTCGAACTTCGCCGAGTTGACCGACGCCTGTGCCCAGTCGTGCATCGAATCCAGGATCGCGGTGAGTGAATCCTTCTCGTCGTCGCTCAGCGCCGCGAACGGGAAGACGAGTTCCTCGCGGATCTCGCCGAGGAACACGCTCTTGGTGAAGGACGGGTTGACGTCGGGGGCGGCGAGATGCGGTTCGCTCCTGCCCGCAGTGGTCGGGGTCTCGGTCATGCAGAAAGCATGACCTCCACTGCACCGAATTCGCCAGCCTCCAAGCCGCGCGTCGGAGTCTTTCGCGCCCTCCGCCACCGAAACTACCGACTTTTCTTCAGTGGTCAGACCGTCTCACTTATCGGCACGTGGATCACCCGCGTGGCGACCAGCTGGCTCGTCTACCGACTCACGGGGTCGGTTCTGCTGCTCGGCGTCGTGGGATTCTTCGGGCAGATCCCGACGCTGATCCTGGCGCCGTTCGCGGGTGTGCTGGTGGACCGATGGAACCGGCATCGGATCCTCGTCGTGACGCAGGTGCTGTCGATGCTGCAGTCGTTCGCGCTCGCGGGCCTGTCGTTCGCCGGCATCATCACGGTAACCGACGTGCTGCTCCTCCAAGCCGCCCAGGGGATCATCAACGCGTTCGACACGCCGGCCAGACAGTCGTTCGTCGTCGAGATGGTGGACGACCGGGGAGACCTGCCTAACGCCATCGCGCTCAACTCGTCGATGGTCAACCTGAGCCGTGTGATCGGGCCGTCGATAGGCGGCGTCATCATCGCGGCGGTCGGGGAGGCGTGGTGCTTTTCATCGATGGCGTGTCGTACATCGCGGTCATTGCGTCGCTGCTCGCGATGCGGATCGCGATCCGTCCGCGCGAAGCGTCCACCACGAACATCTCGGAGGAGCTGCTCGACGGCTTCCGTTATGTGTCGAGCTTTCCGCCGGTGCGATCGGCGCTGCTGCTCCTCGCGCTCGTGAGCACGATGGGCATGCCGTACACGGTGCTCATGCCGGCCGTCGCTACGAAAGTGCTTCACGGCGGATCCCACACGCTGGGATTCCTGATGACGGCATCCGGCTGCGGTGCCCTTGCCGGCGCGTTCTACCTCGCCTCTCGGCGCACCGTCCTCGGGCTTGGCCGCGTGATCGCCATCGCAGCCTGCGCGTTCGGTGTGGGGCTCGTGCTGTTCAGTCTCTCGCGGGATATCGTACTGTCATTGCTGGTCCTGCCCATTGCGGGTGCCGGGATGATGGTCACGATGGCATCGACGAATACGGTGCTGCAGACGATCGTCGAGGAGCGCCTGCGCGGGCGAGTCATGGCCTTCTACGCCATGGCGTTTCTCGGGACGGCGCCGATCGGCAGTCTCGTCGCGGGCGTGGTAGCTGACCGCATCGGGCCGACTGCAACGATCGCGCTCGGCGGAGTGGCCTGCATCATCGGAGGAATCTGGTTTGCCGTGGGTCTTCCGAAGTTCCGGGCGCACGTGCGGCCGATTTATATCGAGAGAGGGATCATCAGCAGGACGTGACGGGAACACCACGTGTTGTCATCCCTCGCTTGTCATCCCGAGCCGCGGGTGCCCGCGGAGCGGGCGGATGAGGGATCCTCACCCTCCCGGGTTGAGGGCTCTCGCTCGGGACGATGAGGATCCTTCGCTTCGCTCAGGATGACAAAACGGCTCAGGATGACAATGAGGATGACAATCTGCGGCGCCGCACTCATCGTGCTCCCGTTAGGCAGCGCCGCCGGCCAGCCGGCCGCCTGCGCCGCCCACGTCGACTCGGCGTCCACTCCGCTCGACTCGGCGATCGTCGCCGCCATGAAGGAGTTCTCGGTGCCGGGGGCGGCGGTGGCCGTCGTCCGCGATGGGCGAGTCGAGCACCTGGCCGGCTACGGATGCGCGAACCTGGAGCGTAGCGTCCCGGTCGACCCGCAAGTCACCGTGTTCCACGTTGCGTCGGTCTCCAAGCCATTCGTGGCGCTCGCCGCGCTCAGGCTCGCCGAGCGGCGAAAGGTGGACCTGCACGCGGACGTGAATCGCTACTTGCGCGGCATGCAGGTGCCAACGGGCTGGAATCGGCCCGTGACGCTCCATGACCTTCTGACCCACACCGCGGGATTCGAAGAGAGCATCGTCGGCTACGCCGCTCGTACGCCGGCCGACGTTCGCCCGTTAGGCGATTTTCTGGCCGAGAAGCTCCCGCGACGGGGCTGGGCGCCGGGTGACGTGACGGGCTACTCCAACTACGGGTATGCGCTCGCCGGATACATCGTGGAGTCGGTCGCACGGGTCTCGTTTGCCGACTTCGCACGTGATGAGGTGCTCGAGCCGCTTGGGATGACTCGATCGTCGTTCGTTCAACCAGCGCCGCCGGAGCTCGAGCGAGACGCGGCCGTGTCCTATCGATGCACCTCGACGTCGTGCGCGCTGATTCGGCCCGATTACCGGTCGGCGTATCCGCCCGGCGGGCTCGTGACGACAGCGGCGGACATGTCGCGGTTCATGCTCGCGCAGCTCGGCGAGCCACTCGACGGCAAGGGTGTGCTCGGCGACTCGCTTCTTCGCATGATGCACACGCGCCAGTTCTCACACGACCCGGCGCTTCCAGGGCTGACGTACGGCTTCGCCGAAGACACCTTCCTCGGTGATCCCTCGCTGTCGCATGCGGGCGGGGCGTCGGGATACTCGAGCTTCGTTGTGCTCGTGCCAGGCCGCCGCCTGGGCGCGTTCCTCGTGGCGAACGGCGGGGCGCCGGGCCTCGGCGCGGCGGTGTTGAAAGACATTGGGCAGCGCCTGTTGCCAGATTTGGCAACAGCTCCCGCGTCCGACCCCGACCCAACACCCGCACCGCCCACGGCCGTCGACCCCACCGGTGCGTATCGGCTCACGCGTTATGCACACCGTGGCGTCGAGAACCTCCCTGCCCTCTTCAATGGCCAACTGCACGTCCGACGACTCCGTGGCGACACGATCTCGGTCGCGGGCCTCGGCAACGCGGATGGGCCGTACGTCCCCGTTGCAGCGAACCGGTGGCAGAGCGTCCATGGGCACGACATGGTGGCCATACGGACGACCGGCGGCAGGGTCACGCACTTCTTCGGCCCACTGTCATTCTTCGGGACCCGCTTCCCCGCGGCATACGAGCGGCTCGCCTGGTACGACGAGCCGCACTTTCTCAACGAGCTCCTCTCGTACGTCGTCGCGATCCCGCTACTCGCGCTAGTCCTCTGGCCACTCGTCGCGGCCATTGTCTGGCTCGTGCGGCGACGAACGCGGCTCGTGGCTCGCCTGCGCCCGGCGAACGGAGCGAACTGGCGCGGGACCGCCGTGAGCGCGGCGGTCGCGTTCACCGCGCTCGTGGTCTGCTTCGGATTCGGCTTCATCGCCGCGTCGAACCGCGCAGCGGAGCGCGGCGGCGGCGAAATCATCTACGGTTTGCCGACGACGATGCGCCTTCTCGCCTACGCCCCAGTCGCCATCGCTCTGCTTGCCGCCGTACTCCTGGCGGCGACGCTCGTCGCGTGGCGTCGCCGCTGGTGGAGTATCCCCGGGCTCCTGATTTACTCGACGATCGCCATCAACGCCCTGCTATTCGTCGCGATACTCGTGCGCTGGGGATACTTCCCGATCGCAACGGGATAAGGCGCAGCACTCGTCAATCCTCCGCGAGCTCGCGCAGAAGCCGCACGGCCTGGATCGAGCTTACCGTCGGCTGAGCACCGTTCTTCACGACGGTGACGAGCGAACCGTCACGCCCATACAGATCATTCCCGAAGTAGAGGCGGCCGTCCCGAGTGAACGTCGTGAAATAGACGATGTACACCGGGACTTTCTGCTTGAGGGTCACGCCCCGATCATCGGGACCGTTCTCCATCGCGTTTTTCACCTGCTCCGGCGTCCAGCCGAGTACCCACCGCGCCATCTCCGCCGGTTTCTCGAGACGGATGCAGCCGTGGCTGAACGCGCGCACATCCTTCGCGAACAGCTGATCCTCGGGCGTGTCGTGCATGTAGATGTCGAACGAGTTGGGGAACATGAACTTGACGAGACCTAACGCGTTCTTGTCTCCCGGCTTCTGCCGGATGCGCTCCTTTCCGTTCTCGGTCACGATCTCGTAGTCGTTGCGATCGAGGAACGTCGGGTCAGCCTCGACCTTCGGCCACAGCTCCTTCGCCATGATCGAGTCGGTCGCGTTCCAGTACGGGCGAAAAACGACGTACTGCATGGAGTCGGAGAAGACCGGCGTGTTCTTGTCCTGATACTCGGCGCCGACGATCACCTTCATGTTCATCACCGGCTTGCCGTTCTCGTACGCGTCGAGACGGAACGACGGGACGTTCACGAACACATACCTGTCACCGAGGGATCGGGGCATCCATCGGTAGCGCTCCATGTTCGCGGCGATCTGGCCGAGCCGGAACGTCGCGGGCACGTTGAGCGCCTGCACGGTCTCCTTGCCCAGCGCGCTGTCCACCGAGATCCCGTGCTCGCGCTGGAACTGCGCGACCGCCGCGGCGAGCACGTGGTTGTACACCGCCTTCGTCGTGCCCCCACTCTTCATCGAGTCGATGGGCGCGCTCACGTCGTATCCCTCGACACGCAGACGGTCTCGCAGCCCCGTTAGGCGCTCGACGGGAGCGGCATCGCCGGGCTTGAGCGCCTTGCCCTGCGGCACCGAGTCCCAGCCGCCCTTCGCGATGATCTGCCGGTACCGCGTGAGCTGTTTCTGAAGCTCCTTGTACTCGGGATACTCGGGACGCATCTGCGTCACGGTGAGATCGAACCGCGTGTCTCTCAGGAACCGGGCGAGTGCGGAATCCACCTGGGCAGGCGTCGGCTTGATGTGCCAGTCCTGCGACACGCTCCTCGGGTCCACCTGCCCGGTCAGCAGGTCCTGCCCGATCGTGACGTAGGTGGCCGTCAGCACCACGTCCACATCGCCAAGCAGATCGGCGCTCGGCCGCTTTGCCTTGAGCAGCGCCGAGAGGAGGCGGCGCAACTCGTCGAGCGGATAGGCGTCGAGGGCCAGCGCGTCGGCGTCGGCATTGAGCAGCGCGGTCATGAGCGTCTTGGTGCGACGCTCGCGGAGCCCGTCACCGTCGAGCCAGATCGGATAGCCGCCGTACTCGTCGTACAGCTTCATGGCGTGCTTCCACTGCTGCTCGCCGATCGGTTTCGGGCGCGCCTCGCGCAGACGTTTCGCGATCGCGGCGCGAACATCCGCGACCGGAACGCCCTTCACCGACTTGATCCTGGTTGGCTGAAACGACTCATCGATCTCGCCGCCGGATTCGCTGCGCTGTGGGTCCTTCCAGCCCAGCTTGTCGCAGGCGGCCGCGACCGCGACGGCGAGTACGAGACTGCACGCCGTTCGCATCACGGCGAGAGGCGCAAAACGAGGTCGAGCGGGTCGCCCGAGATTGGTCGACATTCGAGAGAGTCTCCTGTTGCACGGCATCGTGCGCTGCACGACGGTTGGGTCTGGTGCAGTCGCCAATAGGCGAATTGCGGGCCACCGTCTCACGAAGTTCGGCCCGACAAAGGAGTCCATCAGGAGTCTGTCGACGCGGATTCAGCGGCCGTAGGTTCCCTTCCCCTTCGACTTACGCGCGATTTGCCATGACGATCCTCACGGTTCCGACACAGCCGTTCGCCGATCAGAACCCCGGTACGTCCGGGCTGCGCAAGCGCGTTTCGGTGTTCCAGCAGCCGGGCTATCTCGAGAACTTCGTTCAGTCCGTCTTCGACGTGGTCGAGTTGCCGCACCGGGCGACGCTCGTCGTCGGAGGCGACGGCCGCTACTTCAACCGCCAGGCGATTCAGACGGTTCTCCGGATGGCGGCCGCGAACGGTATCGGACACGTGCTCGTCGGACGCGGGGGCATCCTGTCCACGCCGGCAGCGTCGTGTGTGATTCGCGAGCGGAAGGCCGACGGCGGGATTATCCTGTCCGCCAGCCACAACCCCGGCGGGCCGAATGGCGACTTCGGGGTGAAGTACAACCTCTCGAACGGTGGCCCGGCGCCGGAGCAAGTGACGTCGGCGATCGCGAAGCGGACGCGCGAGATCTCGCACTACCGCACCGTCGATGCGCCAGACGTTCCGCTCGACCGCGATGGCGACCACGAGCTCGGCGACCTCCGCGTGGACGTCATCGATCCGGTCGCGGACTACGCCGACCTCATGGAACGGCTGTTCGACTTCGATGCGCTGCGGGCGCTGTTCGCGAAGGGACAGTTCCGCATGCTGTTCGACGCGATGCACGCCGTGACCGGCCCGTACGCGAAGGAAATCCTCGAGCGGCGGCTCGGAGCGCCTAACGGGACGGTCATGAACGGCGTGCCCCTGCCGGATTTCGGCGGCGGCCACCCGGACCCCAACCTCACCTACGCGCACGATCTCGTCGAGGGGATGAAGGGCAAGGACGCGCCGGACTTCGGCGCGGCATCCGACGGCGACGGCGACCGCAACATGGTTCTGGGCCGCGACTTCTTCGTGACGCCGTCGGACAGTCTCGCTGTGCTCGCGGCGAACGCGAAGCTGGCGCGGGGCTACGCCCGCGGGCTATCGGGCGTCGCGCGCTCGATGCCGACGAGTGCGGCGGTCGATCAGGTCGCGAAACGACTCGGCATCGGCTGTTACGAGACGCCCACGGGCTGGAAGTTCTTCGGCAATCTGCTCGACGCGGGTCGCATCACGTTATGCGGCGAGGAGAGCTTCGGAACCGGGTCGGATCACGTGCGCGAGAAGGACGGGCTGTGGGCCGTTCTCTTCTGGCTGAACGTCCTCGCGAAGCGTGGCGAGTCCGTCGAGCAGATCGTGCGCACGCACTGGCGCGACTTCGGCCGCAACTACTACACGCGCCATGACTACGAGGAGGTGCCGGCGGACGCCGCACGCGCGGTGATGGCGCGGGTGCAGGAGCAGCTGGCCAGCCTTCCCGGTACTACCGTGGCGGGACGCCGCGTTCAGTCCGCCGACGATTTCGCGTATCACGACCCGGTGGACGGGAGTGTGAGCGAGCACCAGGGCCTCCGAGTCATCTTCACCGACGGCGCACGAATCGTGTATCGCCTGTCGGGCACGGGAACTTCGGGGGCCACGCTGCGAGTCTACATCGAGTCGGCCGAGCAGGATCCGACCAGGCAGAACCTCGACGCACAGACGGCGCTCAAACCGCTCATCGACGCCGCACTCCACGTATCCGATCTCCAGCGGTTGACCGGACGAAACAAACCAACAGTCATTACATAAGACGGCGCAGGACCCGAACGGCGCAGGGCCCAGACGTCGCAAGACCCGAACGACGCAGGGCACAAACGACGCAGGGCCCAGACGGCAACGGCGCAACGGCAAACCGCGATACCCAACGGCGGTGACGCCGTTCGGCTTCTCACGCCGTTCGGGCCCTGCGCCGTTGCCGTTCGGGTCCTGCGTCGTTTGTGCCCTGCGCTCTATGGGTCCTGCGTCGTTCGGGTCCTGCGCCTTCTGGGTCCTGCGCCGTTAAGGTTTTCGCTCTTCTAAAAGCGTTGCCACCCGAATCCACGCCCTAACGAGACGACCCATCCTGCCGGCTCTCGGTCGTTCGCAAACCGATAGGCGAAGTCGAGGCGGCCGACGATGGAACCCGCCGAGCGGATCGAGCCAATGCGAAGACCGAAGCCGGCGTCCGTGCCGGATCGGCGTTCCATGCCATCGAACCACGCGCCGCCGTGGTCCACGAACCCCGCGACGCCGAGCCCGAACAGGCCCAGGAAACGCGGCAGCATGAGGTACCGGTACTCACCGTTCACGAGATAGTAGCGGTCGCCGGTGAACGCGTGAGACGGAAACGCGCGCACCGCGTAACCAAGCCCGAGGTCGTATTCGGCGCCGAAGGGCGGATTGTTCAACCGCCCGCCCGCGATGCGCCCGACCAACAGGTGGACATCGTTAGGCTGCACCACCGTGAGCAGTGAGGCATCCACGCTCGACGAGTCGGTGCCGGCGTTCGTCCGGAGCCCGCTCAACGCCGCCCCAACCTGCGCGAACCCCGCCGGGATTCGAAGTCCCGCCGAGGCGGCCAGGCGGCCGCCGATGCCGTTGCGCTCGTAGCCCCACGCGCTCGGTGCGACCAGGACGTCGGTACGCAACGCCGAACCCAGGTCGACATCCTCCAGTCGACCCATCGCTTCGTAGTTGCGCACCTGGATGTAGCGCGGGCGCCGCAGGGTCACGTACGGGCCAATCGCCACCGTGATCGTGCGCGGGAGCTCCGCGGTCCCTCCCTCCTCGCCGAAGTCATCGCGAAGCACCTGCCCTGTGAAGCCCACGCGCATGTAGCCGCGCGAACTCGCGTCAAGCGCAATAGCGCCGTCGCCGCGCAGGATCGCGTTCTTTCGACGTGCCGAGTCTTTCGGAAAGGGCCTGCCCTCTGCGTAGTGCAGCACGCGGCCATCAAACAGTCCCCAGCTCAACGACCCGCCCTGACGGGACGAGAGGCTGAAGAACGGATAGTTGAGCGTCGCCCCGCCCGCGTGGCCGTCCGATCGTCGCGAATACGACGCACCCACCCCCACACGATTCGCGATCAACCTCGGCGTGTCGAATCCGGCGATCACCGTCGTGCGGTCCGGATCGTTCTCGTACCCTAACGTGGCGATCGTCCGGGTGCCGAGCAGGTTGACCTCCTGCACGAACGCGTTGATCACGTGCTGCGATCCGCTCGTGCGGAGTCCGAAGCCGAGATTCGTCGTCCACCCGTCCGTCGTCCGCACCCGCACGGTCACGCCGGAGTCGGTAGTGACCGTGTCGATCCAGACGTCGCGGAAGATGGAGAGCGCGCGAAGGTTGCGGGCCGACTCGTTGGCCCGGGCGGTGTCGTACGGCTCCCCCGGCGTAAACAGCAGCTCCCGTCGAATCACATAGAGCCGGGTACGCGCGTGCAGGGCGTTGACCAGGGCGAAGCCCCAAAACCGTTTCGCCTCGACCGAGTCGAACACCTCGGCGCGATCGATCGCGACGGCACGGATGATCGGCGCGGTCGTGCCGCCCTGCCCTGCGGCGAGGCCCGGATGCAACACGGCGAGCGCGCCCGCGAGCGCGATTCGGCACCAACGCGATCGAAAAAACCCGGTCATTCGACTCCGCGGAGAGATTCGAGCCGGAAGGCTGATGCTCGTGCGGAGTGGTGTCAATCTACGGAGTGAAGCGTGGTTTCGTCGGGGTGATGACGTGCGGCGTCCCGGCGAGCGCCTGATTGATCTTCGACACCCGCGACGCGATGATCGCATCGAGCCGCGATTGTGCAGCGTCCGTCTCCGTCTTGAGCTCGCCGAGTCGCAGCGTCTCACCCGCGGTCGGCGGCATGAGCGGGCGCCAGACCATGCCGGATACCGTCTGCACCTCCTCGCGAAGCCGCGGATATTGGCGATAGCCAAGTCCCGCCAACGGCCGGGCGAGCACGGAATCGCGGAAGTGACGCAGATCTCTGAGCGCAGAGTCGACGTCGGCAAGCACGCGCCGCTGGGACGAATCGGGTGAGCCCACACCATCGCGCGACGCGTTCTCGCCGGCGGCACGCGGCGGACGGCGCAGCTGGTCCTGCAGTGCCGTCAGTTGTCGAACCACGTCGTCGGTCGTGGCGATCACCTGGTTGACGCGCAACGTCAGGTCTCTGAGCTGTATGGCCGCGTCGTGCTGCGCGATCACCTGTGCGGGCGTCATGTCGCTCCGGGGATCCATCTCGACCTGCACGGGCTTCTTGTACTCCCGACCAGCGATCGACAGGGCGACGGTGTACGTTCCGGGGAGCACCGATGGCGCCTGTGGTCCCGCAAAGGGGTTGTCCTCGTTCGGTCCTTCCTGCGCGCCCTCGCTTGCGGCACGACGACGCGCGCGGAGTGCCTCGAGCGACGTGTCGGCCGGCGTTCCGGCCGCCGCCCCGGACGCGGCCGCCCGCGCGGCGCCCCCGGCCGGTCCACCGGGCGGAGCGTCGTAGCGCAGGTCCCACGGCACGCGGTTCACGCCAGCCTCGTCGTTCACTCGGCGCAGCCGCCTAACGACTTTGCCGTCCTTGTCGGTGATCGTAACGTTCACCTCGCCCGCCGGCTGCTCCTTCAGGTAGTACGTGATCAACGCCCCCGGCGGCGGATTCTCGCCCCGCCAGCTCTTTTGCCCGAGGTTGCCGTCGCGGCTCCACATGCTCCAGCGCACCGCGGGTCTCACATCGAACACGACCGTCTCGGAGGACTTCACCGACTCGAGCTGCTGAAGCGCCGTGATGTCGTCGAGGATGTAGAGACCTCGCCCATGCGTGGCGAGCAGGAGATCGTTGTCGCGCGGATGAATCTGAATGTCCCTGACCTGCACGACTGGCAGATCGGCGCGCAGCGACGACCAGTGCGCGCCGCGATCCCACGACGCCCAGATGCCCATCTCGGCCCCGAGGTACAGCAGGTTGCGGTTCTTCGGATCTTCGCGGACGACGTGGACCCACGTGGCCTTCGCCGGTAGATCGCCGGTGATGCGCGTCCAGGTCTTGCCGAAGTCGGTGGTCATGTACGCGTACGGCGTGTAGTCGTCATCCTGGTGGTGATCCGCCGCGACGTACGCGGTGCCCACGTCGAAGTGCGACGCCTCGACCGTCGGGATCCACGCGTTAGGCTTGAGTCCCGGCACGTTCCTGAACACGCTCGTCCACGTCTTTCCGCCGTCGCGCGTCACCTGCACGTTGCCGTCGTCCGTGCCGACCCAGATCACGTTCGAGTCCAGCGGCGACGGCGCGATCGTGAGGATCGTGCAGTGGAACTCCGCCGCGGTGTTGTCCACCACGATGGGCCCGCCCGACGACTGCTGTTTCGCCGGGTCGTTCGTCGTCAGGTCGCCGGAGATCGGCTGCCACGACATCCCGTAGTCCGTGGACTTGAACAGCACGTTTCCGCCGAAATACACGACCTTCGGATTCTGGGGCGAGAGTGCGATCGGCGAGTTCCAGTTGAAGCGATACTTGTGCGAGATCATCGCGTCGCCGACGGAGCCGACGCGGTTCGGGTACGGGTAGATCGTCTTCTGGGTTCCGGTCCGCGTGTCGGTGATGTTCAGCATGCCGCCCTGCGCGTCGGAGTAGACGAGCCACGGCTTGTCCATCACCGGCACGGTGAAGAACCCGTCACCACCCGAGACCGTGTACCAGTCGGCCTTCCGGTTGCCCTGCGTCGACAACGCCTGACTCGGCCCGCACCAGTTGCCGTTGTCCTGCAGCCCGCCGCACGCCATGTACGGGCGCTGCATGTCGTAGTTGATGTGGTAGAACTGGGTGAACGGGAACGTGTTCACGACCTCGAACGTCTTGCTGCCATCGTAGCTGACCTGCCATCCACCGTCCGAGCCGCTCAGGACGCGATTCGGGTTGAGCGGGTCGATCCACATTGCCTGATGGTCGCCGTGCACGTCACGCGCGATCGTGCGGAACGTGGTGCCACCATCTTCTGACAGGTACAATGCCCCTGACAGGGCGAAAATCTTGTTCGGGTTCTTCGGATCGACACGAATGTCCGCGTAATAGAACGGGCGGAAGTTGATGTTCGGGTCGCGATTCACCGTGCGCCACGTCGCGCCGGCGTCGTCCGATCGCCACAGCTCGCCTTCGCTCTTCGTCTCGCTGATCACGTAGACAGTGTTCGGGTCACTTGGCGCGACCGCGACGCCGATGCGATCCATGTTGCCCTTCGGCAACCCGCGCTCCTTGTCCTTGCCCGAGAGCCGCTCCCACGTGTCGCCGCCGTTCACGGACTTGTAGACGGCCGTGTTGCCGCCGCCGGACTCGAGGTGCCATGCCCAGCGCCGGTAGGTGTACATGCCGGCGTAGATGATGTTCGAGTTGTTCGGGTCGGCGGAGATGTCGGAGCAGGCCGTCTGCGGATCGACGTACAGGACTTTCTTCCACGACTTGCCGCCATCCGTCGTCCTGAAGACGCCGCGTTCCTCGTTAGGCCCCCACTCGCGCCCGATCCCGCACGCGAACACCAGGTCGGGGTTCCGACCGTCGATCACGATGCGGGCGATCTTGTCCGATTTCTCGAGTCCGATGTGCGTCCAGTGCTCACCGCCGTCGATCGACTTGTACATCCCGTCGCCGATCGACGCGTTGTTGCGCGGGTTCCCTTCTCCGGTCCCGACGTAGATGACGTTCGGGTCGCTGGGCGCGATCGCGATGGCGCCGATCGATGACACGTCCTGCTTGTCGAAGATGGGCTTGAATGTCGTGCCGCCGTTCGTCGTCTTGATGATTCCGCCGTTCGCGCCGGCGACGTAGTAGGTGAACGGATCACCGGGGACACCTACGACGACGGAGATTCGGCCGGCATTGTTCGCCGGCCCGACCGAGCGCCAGTTGAGGCGACGTACGGCGTCGGAGACCGGGTCGCGCGGCGGCGCGCCCTTGTCGGTCGAAGTGGGCGTCGGGTTCTGGGCCGACAGCTGCGAGGCGGTCGACAGCGACACCAGGAGCAGCCACGAGTGAGAGAGACGCGTCATCGGGCGTTGCCTCGATGAAAGGGAGTCTGCGTAAGGTGAACCGGGTAAAAACGTGCGGCGTTCGCTGCGTACATTGCAGCGGTCGGTTGCGCTTCGCCAGCAAGCCCCGAAACCTTGGGTCACCGGGTAATGTCCAATTTCGAGTAACAGGGCGGTGTCATCTCAACGTTGGCACCTGTTCCCGGCCTGTCCTGAGCAAAGCGAAGGATCGTCCCTGTTCCCGGTTCCCTGTCGTCCCGTCCGTTGACACTAGCAGAGCAAATTCGCGAGACCCTCGGATCATCGTTCACCGTCGAGCGTGAGCTCGGCGGCGGAGGAATGTCTCGCGTCTTCGTCGCCTACGATCAGGCGCTGGAGCGGCGAGTCGTCGTGAAGGTCCTCTCGCCGGAGCTCATGGCGGACGTCAACGCCGAGCGCTTCCGTCGCGAGATCCTCGTGATTGCCGGGCTGCAGCATCCGCACATCGTGCCCGTGCTGAGCGCGGGTGAAATGGCGGGCCGACCCTACCTCGTGATGCCGTACGTGGAGGGCGAGTCGCTTCGCGCGCGTATAACGCGCGGCGGGCCGATGCGCATCGTCGACGCAGTTGGTGTGCTCCGCGATGTAGTTCGCGCGCTCGCATACGCGCACGAGCGCGGAATAGTCCATCGCGACATCAAGCCGGACAACGTGCTCATCCACGCCGGCTCGGCCGTGGTCGCGGACTTCGGCGTGGCGAAGGCCCTGGACGTCGCGCGACGAACACCGGGGATGGCATCCCAAGGGACGCTCACGGCCGCCGGCGCCTCGATGGGCACGCCAGGGTACATGGCGCCCGAGCAGATCGCGGCGGACCCTAACGCGGACTATCGCGTCGACATCTACGCGTTCGGCGTCACGGCCTACGAGGCGCTTGCGGGCAAGCATCCGTTCCACGGCCGGCCGCCGCACGCGCTGCTCGCGGCGCACCTGTCCGAGCAGCCGCCGTCGCTCGCGCAGCTGAGGCCTGACGTCCCGGCAGCGCTCGTCGCACTCGTGATGCGGTGCCTCGAGAAGGATCCGGATCACCGACCGCAGACCGCGCAGCAGATCCTCACGGCGCTCGAGGATCCCGCGGTGCTGAGCGGGGAGCTCACACCAACCACCGGCGCCGCGATCGCCGCGCGCGCGCGAGCGTCACGCCGCCAGCGCGTCACCTTCGTCGCGGCCGCGGTCTTTGCCGTCGTCGCCGCGATCGCAACGGGACTGCTCGTTCGCCGCGGATCGCCTGTGTCGGCTCCGGCGGTCGCGGCCGCGCCGCCGCCGTCGATCGCCGTTCTTCCTTTCGTGGAGCTCGGGAGCGACTCGGGGAACGTAGCGGCCGAGGCGATCCTGACGGAGCTGACGAATGCGCTCGCGCGCGACCGACGTGTGCGAGTGGCGTCATCGAACACCGCTGTCGCCCTGCAGAAGCGCCTCGCCGTCGGCCAGAAAGTGAACGACGCGGTGACGCTGTACGTCGAAGGCGTGGTACAGCGCGAAGCGAACCGCGTACGCGTGGATGCACGCATGGTCAACGCGGCCGACGGTTTCATGGTGTGGGCGCAGAGCTACGAGGGCAACGCGAATCAGCTGCTGGCGCTACGAACGGAGATCGGCACCGCGGTATCCGAAGCGGTTCGGCTGCACTTCGGTCTCTCGACCGAGCCTTCCCCCGCGCCGAAGCCAAACTGAGTCGGCGTCGTTCTTACGCATCGTCGTGGCCCGCGAGCCTTTTCCGGAACTGCGATGAAGCCGATTAAGCGGAAAGGGCCGGATTCCCCTATGCAAAAGCCGGATCCGGCAGCTTCCGCCCGATCGGCTTCATCGCAGTTCCCGGGAAGAGCTTGGCGTGAAGCGGAGTCGGGATCGAGTATAACTCTGGCCCCGACTCTGACCCCACAACTGCGCCGGGGATAGATTCGCGCCGTTCGCGAGGTCGCCTCACCTCTACCCGAAGTCGCATGACCGTTCCGCCCACCCGCGGCGCCGCGGGAGAGCCCGCCGCCGACACCGGCTGGATCATCGCCCGCATCGGCAGAGCCGCCTACCGAACCGATCTCCAGATCGACCGCTACAGTCTCATTGCCGACGAGCCGACGGACGTCGGCGGGGCCGGGCTCGGACCCGACCCGTACGGGCTCCTGCTCGCCGCGCTCGGATCCTGCACGGCGATGACCTTGCGGATGTACGCCGACCGAAAGCAGTGGCCGCTCGAGAGTGTCGTTGTCCGCCTTCGCGACACGCCGCGTCACATGAAGGACTCCGAGGAGTGCGAGATCTCGGCCGTCGGTCCGCGAACCATCGACCGCATGATCGAGCTGAACGGCCCACTGGCCCCGGAGCAGCGTGTGCGCCTGCTGGAGATCGCCGACCGTTGTCCGGTCAAGCAAACCCTCTCGCGTGGTATCGAGATCCGAACCCCGGAGTAACCTGATGTCCGAACGACGCACCACATTCGTGCCCCGCCTCGCTGCCCGCGCGAGCACACTCCTCCTCGTCGTAGCGTTCTCCGCGGCCGCGCAAGCGACGCAGGCGTCGCGGCGTGTCGTGGAGCGCCCGGCTCCGCAGACCGTGCAACGGGCGGGGGAGCATATCCCGACACCGGCGTCCATACTTGGCTTCGAGCCCGGCACCGACCGCAAGTTGCCGACGTGGAAGCAGATCACCGAATACTTCACCGCGCTCGACGCGGCAAGCCCGCGCGTGTCGGTCCGCACGCTCGGCAGGACGACGTTAGGCAGGCCGTTCCTCGTCGCGTTCATCTCCGAGCCGTCGACGCTCGCGAACCT
The DNA here is from genome assembly GCA_046725585.1 of Gemmatimonadota bacterium. Taxonomy (GTDB): domain Bacteria; phylum Gemmatimonadota; class Gemmatimonadetes; order Gemmatimonadales; family Gemmatimonadaceae; genus JAJKIV01. Next base: position 21,959 of record JBKOYV010000366.1, read on the forward strand.
CGAGCGGTATCGGCAGATCCAGCACAAGCTGATGGACCCGCGGCTTCGCACGGCCGGCGAGCGCGACAAGCTCATCGCTGACGGCAAGCTCGTGGTGCTCATTACGTCGAGCATCCACTCGACGGAAGTCGGCGGGATTCTGACGCCCCTCATCCTCGCCGACCGTCTCGCACGCGCCGAGACGCCGGAAGCGCGCCAGGTGCTGGCGAGCTCGATCATCATGCTGGTGCCGTCACAGAACCCCGACGGCGTGGACATCGTCGGCGACCATTACCGCAAGACACTCGGCACCGCCGAGGAGGGCAGCGGACCGCCGGACCTCTACCACTACTACGCCGGTCACGACAACAATCGCGACTGGTACGCGTTCACCCTCAACGAGACGCGCTACACGGTGGATTCGCTGTACACGCCATGGGACCCGCAGATCAACAACGACATCCACCAGCAGGGCGCGAACGCGGGGCGCATCTTCATTCCGCCCTACATGGACCCCGTCGAGCCGAACATCGACCCCATCCTCACCGCCGGGACCAATTCGTTAGGCTCCGCGATGAGCTGGCGGATGATCTCGGACGGCTTCACGGGCGTGGCGACGAACGCGTCGTACGACCAGTGGTCGCCGGCCCGGCAGTATTCCCTGAATCACCGGGGCGTGCGCATCCTCACCGAGACGGCGAGCGCGCGGCTCGCGACGCCGATCGAGCTCTCGTTCGACAAGCTGGGGCCGGGCCGCGGGTACGACGCCCGCGAGGTGACCTGGAATTACCCGGTGCTTTGGCCCGGCGGGACGTGGGGGATCGGCGACATCGTGAAGTACCAGACCGCGGCGAGCTGGGCGCTCCTCGTGGAGGCCTCGCGCGATCGGCAGGGGTGGCTCGAGAGCTACGCCGACATGGGCGATCGCGCGCTGGGCAAGCTCCCGGCGTGGGGCAAGGATCCGTGGCCGTCGGCATTCGTCATTCCGAAGGCGCAGGCCGACACTCAGGCGCTCCAGCGTCTCGTCTGGACGCTGCAGCACGGCCAGGTGGAGATCCGTGAGTCGACCGCGCCAGTGAACGCAGGCGACAAGACGTACCCGGCGGGTAGCTACGTCGTGCTCGTACGCCAGCCATTTGGAGCGTACGCAAAGGCGCTGCTGGAGCGTCAGCGCTATCCCGACCTGCACGAGTATCCCGGTGGACCGCCGAAGGCGCCATACGACGTGACCGCGCACACGCTGCCGCTGCTGTTCGGCGTGGACGTCGCGCCGCTGATGAGTGGGCCGCCGGCAACTGGCGGCATCATCAAGCCGATCGCCGAGCCCCGGTTCACGAGCCCGTTGAGCGACAGCCGGGCGCGTCGCGTCGCGATCTTCCGGACCACGCGCGGCGAGTCCATGGACGAAGGCTGGACCCGATGGGTGTTCGACAAGTATCGCGTCCCCTTCACGACGATCACCGAGAAAGACGTCGCCGCCGGTGCGCTGAACGAGAAGTTCGACGCGATCGTCCTGCCGGACCAGGCGCCGCAGCAGCTCACTCGCGCACTGGCCGACGTCGGCGTGTCGGCGTTAGGCGCGTTCGTCGAGAGCGGCGGCAGCGTGCTGGCGTTCAACGACGCGTCGGCGTTCCTGGCCGAAGCGCTCAGGCTCCCGGTGAAGAACGTGCTCCAGGGGGTCAAGAACACCGATTTCTACGCGCCCGGATCCATCTTCGGCGTCGAGGTCAACAAGGCCAGCCCGCTTGCCGCCGGACTGATGGCTCCTGTGCCGGCAGTGTGGTTCGAGGACAGCCCGGCCTTCGAGATCGCGGACCCGACTGCGGCGACCGCCGTTCTCACGTATCCCGCGACCGGCAACGCGCTGCTGTCCGGATGGCTACTCGGCGCTCAGAGGTTGAACGGCAAGGCTGCCATGGTGGACGTGAAACGCGGACGAGGGCACGTCGTGCTCTACGGGTTCCGCCCACAATACCGTGGGCAGAGCAACTCCACGTTCCCGCTGATCTGGGCCGCGCTCGCGAAGCCGTCCATGTGAGCGGAATCCAGGCATCGCGGTAGGGCCACCCGTTTTCGCGAAAAAACGATGAAGCGGAAACGGCTGGCCCTACAGCGATGCCTGCCGCGCTTCGGCCGGTATTCGAACTCCGACTGGCTCGGCGAGACCGGTGCGTGCAAATTCCCGGACAGCCCGATCCGATGATTGGACCCCGGGCGGTTTATCCTGCCCCTCCGAATGCAATCACGCACCAGCTGGCCACTTGACCGCCGTGGGGTCTCCCGCGCGGCGGTGATGCTGTCTTTCGTCGCTGCTGTCGCCGGCGCTCAGACCGCCCCCACCGACTCGACCCTCGCGACCAGGCACGCCCCCGTCGCGCGCGCTCACTCGATTCAGCAGCCGCCCATCGTGAACGGCCGCCTCGACGACGAGGCCTGGCGACAGGCCGAACCCTTCGCCGGCTTCGTTCAGCGCGAGCTGCAGGAAGGCGCCCCGGTTACCGAGCGAACCGAGGTCCGCATCCTGACCGACGGCCAGGCGCTGTACATCGGCGCCTGGCTCTACGACCGCGAGCCATTGCGCATTGTGCCCGGCGAGAAGGTCCGCGATGTGGAGCTCACCAACAGCGACTACTTCGCGATCATCCTCGACACCTACCTCGATCGCCAGAACGGCTTCGTCTTCGCGACGACCCCCGCCGCCGTAGAGTACGACGGCCAGGTCGTGAAGGAAGGCGAAGGCGGCGGCGTCACGCAGACGGGGCAGACGCGCGCCCAGTCGGGGTCGATGGGGGGGTTCAACCTCAACTGGGACGGAAGCTGGACCGTCGCGACCTCCGTCGACTCGTTAGGCTGGTACGCCGAGTTCCGCATTCCCTTCTCGACCCTGCGGTACGGCGGCGGGACGACGCAGACGTGGGGACTCAACTTCGCCCGCAGCATCCGGCGCAAGAACGAAGAGGCGTTTTGGGCGTTCATCCCTCGCCAGTTCAACCTGTACCGGCTCTCGCGCGCCGGAACCATCTCGGGTCTACAGGTCCCGGTGCGACGTGTCGCGACGGTGACCCCCTACGTCCTCGGCGGCATGCAGCGCGCGTACGCCGTCGATGCGACAGGTCGCCTCGGGTCGGCGTCGTCGCAGTCGCGCGAGGCGGGCGCGGACCTCAAGTTCGGGGTGACGCCGAGCTTGACGCTCGATCTCACCTACAACACCGATTTCGCGCAGGTGGAGGTGGACGAGCAGCGCACGAACCTGACACGCTTCCCATTGTTCTTCCCGGAGAAGCGCCCGTTTTTCCTCGAGAACGCTGGCACTTTCTCGGCGGGCACGCCGCAGGCGGTCGAGCTGTTCTTCACCCGTCGCATCGGGATCGACTCGATAGGGCGACCCGTGCCCATCATCGGAGGCGGCCGCGTTTCAGGTCGGGTGGCTGGCCTGACCGTCGGCATGCTGCAGCTCTTCACCGAAGACGTGAGCGACGGGCCACCGACGACGTCCTACAGCGTCGCGCGCGTGTCGCGCGAGCTCTCTGACCGATCTCGCGTGGGCGCACTGGCCGTGCAGCGCATGGCGACCGGCGACACGCGCGATCACAATCGCACGTACGCGTTCGACGGACGCATAGGCGCCGGGCAGAACTGGACCTTCGACTGGTGGGGCGCGAAGACCGAGACGCCAGGCCGGCGCGGTGACGAATTCGGCTACAGTGCCCGAGTCGGGTATCTCACCGCCCAGTGGAACAACACGATCCGCTACATGCAGGTCGGCGATGCGTTCAACCCCGAGGTCGGCTTCCTGAATCGCTTCGGCGGCTATCGCTACTACGAGCTCTCGCTCATGCGGATCGTCCGGCACCGTGAGTGGAGCTGGTTCAAGCAGTGGAACCCGCACTCGAGCTTTCGCGGATACTACGGGCTCGATGGGTTCTACCAGAGCGGCCAATGGCACATCGACCTCACGGAGGTCGAGTTCGCGAATGGTGGCCGGTTCGGGCCGGAGCTCAACATCTATCACGAGGGATTGCAGCAGCCGTTCCCGATCGCCCGCGGGGTGACGTTGCCCGTCGGCAACTACGACTACCCGTCGATCGGCCTCGACGCGTCAACCAACCCGAGCGCGCCGGTTTCGCTCACGCTGCGCGGCGACTTCGGTCCGTTCTACAACGGGCATCGCAACGGCGGTAACGCGACGGTGGTGTTCCGCCATGGCGCGTCGTTCACGACCTCCCTGTTGGTCGACTACAACGACGTGCACCTCGATCAGGGCGACTTCGTTCGCTACCTGATCGGGACGCGCTTTGCGTACTTCTTCACGCCCCGTGTCCTCGTTCAGTCACTGGTGCAGTACAACAACCAGGCGCAGGCGTGGACGGCGAATGCGCGGTTCGGCTGGCTGAACACCGCCGGCACCGGGCTATTCGTCGTGTACAACGAAGGCCAGGTTGCCGAGGGCTTTTTCGATTGGGTACACCCGCAGTCGCGGTCGTTCATCGTGAAGTACACGCGGCAGTTTGGAACGGGTGGCTAGGCCGAGCCCGCCAGTCGTTGTCATCCCAAGCAGCTTGTCATCCCGAGCCGGGAGGCGAGGGATCTTCATCGTCCCGAGTGAGGGCCCTCTACCGGGACGATGAGGATCCCTCGCCTCGCTCGGGATGACAAACTGGTCGCGATGACGGGGGACGCCGACCTTGGGATTCCCTCCTTTGGCCGTTTTCTCCCGCCCGTCGGCCGAGGGTTAGTTGCGAGCAGGTCGGGGCATCGCCGAATGTGCGCCTCCGCGCCGGATCGCAGAGTGGCGCGGCGCGCAACCAACCCTACGGCGAGGTGTGCATGCATCGACCGAACTTCACTGCGCTCGCGTTCGCGGTCCCGGCCATCCTGACGCTGGCCGCGTGCGGCGACCAACGAGCTCCAACAGAAGCGACCCGCCCGATGAACCCCGCGGTCGCACTGAGTCGTGAGGATCAGCACGCCGGGGCAATCGTCGCGCATGACAACTGCGACCCCGCCACCTTCAACGCGGCGTTGAACGACCCGGACGCCTGCGTGAAGCACGGTCACCAGACGTTCCAGTCGTTCATCGCCGAGCTCCAGGCAACCCAAACGGCTCGTGATTGGCGCTTCACGCCGGAGCAGCTGACCGGGCGGCTCGGCGTTGGGCTCCTCGGCAACAACGTCGGCGGTGAAGAGCACACGTTCACGCCCGTGCACCAGTTCGGCGGTGGATTCGTTCCCATCCTCAACCAGCTGACCGGCAACCTCGTCCCTGCACCCGAGTGCCTCGATCTAGACGAGGATGACGTCGTGGCATCGGGCGCCAAGTATCTGATTGAAGCCGACGAGCTCGAGGAGGTTGCGGACGCCGGCGGCATCGCGCGCGTGCAGTGCTGCATCCACCCGTGGATGCGCACGGAAGTTCGCATGAAAGGATAGGTCTCACGCCGGCCTGTTCCGGACATGCGAAATGACCGCGGGTCGGCGTTTGCTGACCCGCGGTCATTTTTCCCGTTCCGTCGCGTCTGACCTCTTCGCGCCGGTCTCTGCGTTACTCCGGTGATCGCGCGCGCATCGCGCTTCGCCGGAGATTCGGAGACCCGATCCGGGCGTCGCGCCTAACGTGTGGTGCGCGCTGCACTCATACGCGTTCCCACGTCAGACGAGGTCATCATGCATCGGTCGAGCTTCACGGCAGTCCTTGTTGTCGCGACCCCCGCGGTTTTCCTGCTCGCCGCGTGCGGTGAGCAGGCTACCCCAACCGAGTCGACTCGCGCGGGCGCCGCATCGGTTGCGCTCAGCAGCGGAACGATTGGCGGAGACCATGTCGCCGGCATCGTCGCGCACGATGCCTGCGACCCCTTGACCTTCAACCAAACGAAGTTCGGACCCAACACCTGCCTGAAGCAGGGCAACACGACCTTCGACGACTTCGTCGCCCAGCTTGTGGCGAACCACCAGGCGAAGGGCTGGCACTTCACACCGAACCAGGTGATCGCACGATTCGGTTCCGACATGCTCGGCAACAACGTAGGCGGCGAAGTGCACACGTTCACGCCGGTCGTGGCATACGGCGGCAGTATCATCCCGGACATCAATGCGCTCATCGGCACCGGCGACGCCCCAACCGAATGCAACGAGCTCGATGACGACGACAAGGTTGCCTCAGGCTCCCAGTACCGTATTGAGGCGGAGGAGCTCTCCAGGGTCGCCGACGCCAACGGGATCGCCAAGATCCAATGCTGCATTCACCCGTGGATGCGCGCCGAAGTGCATCTTCAGGGCGCAGCGAACTAGCGGTGCGGGGATGAGATGTTGATAGCGGGCGTTGGCCGGCACGTTGCCAGGATTGGCAACCGCGGTGTCGTCACCCGTCCCTGCACCGGCTCCTGTTGCCAATCCTGGTAACAGGCCGACGGGAGCCCGCTATCAACATCTCAGAATCTGCGCTACCGGCCGCGCGCGATCGTGAACTGCGACATCATGCCGTGCGCGACGTGCGGCTTGCCGTCCTTGGCGTCCGACACGAAGCAGATCAGACCATACTCGCCGGGCCCGAGGTCGAGCGTGATGATGTTCTCTTCGCCGCGCGCCATCGGTGTCGTGCCACCAATGGGTGCGCCGGGTGGCGGCCCTTCCATCTTCTCCATCCAGGCGAGCACGTCGGACGGTTTCTTCCCGGGCTGCAACTTCAGGATGACGACCTCGTGCGCCTGCTCGGCCGCGTTCTTCACGCGAATCGTCTGGCGACCGGCCGCCAGCGGCTGCGAGAGCTGAAACCCGTAATCGACCAGGGTCATCGTCGCGTTCACGCGCATGTCCGCGTTCGCCGTGTTCGACGTCGCGGGCGTGACGACGATCTCCTTCGCCATCCCCTTCATCACGTGCGGCTTGCCGTCGCTCGACGGGATGACGCAGATCATCGCGTAACGGCCGGCGACGAGACGAAGGATCGCGTTCGCCTCACCGCCGGGGCCCGGGGTGTTGGGACCACCAACCTCGCGCGCCCAGGCCGGGAGCGGACCGTCCGACTTCATCGCGCCAAACAGGTCGCCCAGCGTCTTCCCGCCGTCCAACCGGATCAGCATCACGTGATGCAGCTCGGTCCCGCGATTCAGAAGGCGGAACTCCGTGATCCCGGCCGGGATGGTGTCGGGCGCATTGAACGTGTAGTCGCTCGCCGTCACCGTCACTGACCGAATGCCGTCGCGACGAACGGTCACCTTGTTGGCGGCCGTGGCCGACGCGGGACGGGTGATGGCGGCGTGATCGGCGTGGGTGGCCTGAGCGCCGGCGGTGCCGGCGGCCAAGCCCAGAACGGCAAGGGCGACTGGATACTTCATGGTGGTCCTCCAGCTATCGGAGCGTAGGGGCAGCCGCCGGAGCGGCCTCGAGGTGAGCGCAGTGGTCCGGAATCGCGGCCACGCTCGGCGCGGTCACCGGACGCGCGAATCGTATCCACGACCCAACCGGCGCACATGAGTCGAATGACCCGGTAAGCGAGTGTGAGAGGAAACCACCCGACCCTTCGTTCATTGGTGCAAGGAAGCCGGTCTTAGAGACCGTTAACTCGTCGCCTCGGGCCAACGAGCAGACGTCCGCTCGCGAGCCCTGCACCATTTGGAGCAGCCATGTCCGTCGCGTACGACACACCCGGGGTTGGCTCGGGCTCTGACGCTCGTCACCTCGAGGCCCTCGAGCGTGCCATTTCGATAGCGCTCTCGCCCCTCGAATTCCCCGACGCCATCGGCTGGGGCGACGCACTGACCGCGGCGCTGTGCACGCTGGCTGACGCTCCAGCCGGCGCCATTCTCCTTCCCGAGGCCACACCGCGCTGGCGCGCCGTCAGCCGGATCGCCAACTCGGTGGGTCACGAAGCCGAGTGGGGCTTGCACGAAGAGGCGACCGAGCGACTCCGGGAGCCGGGCGCCGAGGAGTTGGTGCTCTGGGTGCGCGATGACCTCGCGAGGGACCCGGCGCGCTCGGGTAATCCTTCGCCGACTGGAACGCTGGGGCTTCGGGTTCGGATCCCGAGCGGGTGCGTGGCAGCGGTCTGTGTGCATCGCGACCTCGCCCTCGGACCGGTTCCCTACCATTTGATCGCCGCGTTGCGCGCCATCGCGCCTGCGTTCCGCGCTGGCATCGCGGCCTGGATCGGTTCGATCGCGTCGCGCAACAACGTCGCTCGCATGCTCGACACGCTGGCCGACCCGGCCTTGCTGTTCGACGTCGCGGGCGAGCTGGTTCACGCGAATCCCGCGGTCGCGCGGTTTGCCGTTTCGGTGGATACATCGCGGCTTCGAAGCGAAGCGCAGCGACTCGCCTGGTCTCTCGGTGCGGCGGCGGGACGCCGGTCGAAGGGCAAGGTCTCACCCTGGGCAGGCGCCGACGAGAGCTCGGATGCGCAGAACGTGCGCAGCATGCGGATCGGCGCGACGACCTATCGGCTCCGCGGGTCCATCGTGGGCGAACAGTTGCTCGGGGCAAAGCCGGCCGTGCTCGTCACGGTCTCCGCGTCGGCCACGCCGCTCAGCGACGAAGTGCTGCACGCCGAATACGGCCTAACGACTCGCGAGATCCAGGTCGCTCGGCTGATCGCGGAGGGGCTGTCGAACAACGAGATCGCCGATCGCCTCGGCGTGCGGTTCTTCACAGCACGCAACCATGTGGAGCGAACACTCGCGAAGCTGCGTGTCGCGAGCCGTCACCGTGTCGGCCCGCTGCTCCGCAACGAGCTCTCTGCCGAGGGTCGGTCCGGTCGCGCGTCGGCCGCCTGAACCACGCATCGCGACCCAACCAGGAAAGGAAGACCTAACGCGGATTTGAAACCGATTACGCCGATGTTCGCGGATTCGCTCCGCGGGCATTGACGCCTCCGACGGCGGCGTCCGGTCTCTCACCCTTTTTTCCTTGTTCAACGGCCTCGGTAAGCTCCTGCGTCCCGAGGTCGGCTCGTTCTCGCGTTACGGCTCGTTGCAAGCCGCATCCGTCACCGGTCTCACGACGCTCAGGTTGATCGACTCGATCTTGTGCGTCCGGATGGCTGACCCGTCTTGGAGGGGACAGTTCCCGGCGTCAGGAGCTGGGGACTTTGGTTAACGGCCTCAGGAAGCCGATGCGTCCCGGGGCCGTTCAACAAGAAAAAAAGGATACGTACGCGGTCGTCGGAGGGTTCACTGCCCTCGGAGCGAATCCGCGAACATCGGCGTAATCGCCATCTAATCCGCGTTAGGTCTTTGCTCGTTGCGAGACGCTGCTTCCCGATCACGGACGGATCTGCGCAATCTGCGTCAGGTCGTTGGTTTCCGCTGGAGGCGCAATGCCTACGACGATCGCTCTGGCTGGTTAGCCGGAATCAACCGCTCCACAATGACCACGTCACGCCAGATCCCGTCTAGTTGAGCGTGCCGTTCATAGACGCCGACTTCCCGAAACCCATGCCGGGCGCACAACGCGCGTGACGCCATGTTCTCCGGGAAGATCCGCGACAGGATCTTCCAGATCCCGCTCTCCGCACACGCGCTCACGAAGCGCGTCATGAGCAAGTCACCCACGCGCTGGCCCCGCGCGCTCGACGCGACGTAGACGGAGAACTCCGCGACGCCGTCGTAGCACGCGCGCGCTCGGTACTCCGAGGCGCGCACCCAGCCCGCGACTTCAGTGCCCCGCTCGGTAGCACGCTCCGCCACGAGAAAGGGTCGTGCGATGCGACCTCGCGACTCGAACCAGCGCCGCACTTCGTCCACCGAGCGCTCCGCCGTCTCGAACGTCGCGCCGCGCCCGCGAATTCCTTCGTTGTAGATCTCCGCGATCGCGGCCGCATCCCGCGGCACCGCGTCGCGAACACGAATCGAGGCCGGCACCCTGAAGGACGCCGGCCTCGTTAGGTCACTCATCCCCGTCGGCTCCTACTCGGAGGCCACCTTCTCCTTCGGCTTGCCCGCGTTCTTCACGTAGAGATCGAGCCACGCCGTCCATCGTGCCCACTGGTCGAGGACCGTCTCCTTCGTTGCCGGCCCGTGGTCCTCGTAGGGATACATGTACAGCGACGCGATTTTCCCGAGCCCCTGCAGCGCGTGCATCATGCGGATCGAGCTGATGGGGTCCGTCCCGACGTTCTGGTCCTCGAGCGAGTGGTACATGAGCAGCGCGCCCGAGAGCTTGTCGGCCTTGAAGAACGGCGACATGTCGAGATAGGTCTTCTGCCCTTCCCAGAAGTCGCGGCGCTCGTTCTGGAACCCGTTAGGCGTGAGCGAGCGGTTGTACATCCCGTCGCCCGCGATGCCCGCCTTGAAGAACGGTGTGTTCACCATCGCGTTCACCGTGCTGAACGCACCGTAGCTGTGGCCACCGATTCCGACGCGGCTGCGGTCGATGTAGCCCTGCTTGTCCAGCTCATCGAGCACGGCCGTCAGGTTCGAGACGAGATCCGTCACGTAGTTGTCGTTCATCCGTCCGTTCGAACCGACGATCGGCGGGTCGAAGTTCGCGACTGCATACCCCTGCGTGACGAGATACTCGATCGTACGCGGGCCCGCCTGCGGGAACTGATTGATGTTGTTGGTGCGCTGCGTGCGATCGTACCCGCCCTGATCGGTGAACTCGTACGGGTAGAACCAGAACATCGCCGGCAGCCGAGTGCCCGGACGATAGTCCGACGGCAGCGTCAGGTTCACCATGAAGTGGTACCCGTCCGCGCGCGTGATCGGAATTCGCTTGCGGACCGCCGCGGTGAACTCGGGCGTGAAATCCTTGTTGGTCGTGAGCTTTGTGTACTGTCCCGACGCTCCATCGCGGAGGTACGAGTCGGGCACCTGCGTCCGCGACTCACGCGAGACGACGAACTTCGCGAAGTCATCGTCGAGCGCAGCCGTCACGGTTTCGTACATGTCGGCCTGCCCCTCGAAGACGCGTGACTTCTGGCCGGTCTTGATCTCGACCTTGTCCACGAAGCCGTGAGGCGCCGAGTCCTGCCATGTCTTGAAGTAGCGCGTTCCCTCGAGATACGCGTACTTGCCGTCCGTCGAGAGTTGCGCGACCTGCCCGCCACTGCGACCGCGCTTCGCCACGATGGTGCCGGGATTCTGATAGAACGTCAGTGAGTCCGCACCCGTGCCGCCGCGTCCGCCGCCGCCGCCGAATCCGCGGTTGGCCGTCACCGTCGCGTTGAGCCCGCGCACCCGCCAGATCGTGTATTTCTTCCCCGGCTCGTCGAAGTAGACCGCATAAACGTGCCCCGTACCATTTGCGTTCTCGGCCACGAACACGGTCTTCGCATCGTCCGTGAACAGGACGCCACCAATGCGGTTGTCGCTCTCGAGAAGGACCTTCTTCGACGACGCATCGAACGGCGGCGTCCACTGGTACAGGTGGTCCTTCCGCCGTGCGCCGCCCTGACCGCGCTGCGGTGCGCTCGCGTCGGTCGTGTCGGCGGCCGCGCCGGCACCACGCGGCGGGGCCGGATCCTGCTGCAGGAAGTAGATCCCCTGCCCGTTAGGCATCCAGGCAACGTTGCGGGGCGTGCTGTCGTTCGCGCCGGCACCCGGCGGTCCCGGCTGGTCGTCATCGCCGCTACTCACTTCGCGCAGCGGCCGATTCACGACCACCGTCAGCGTCTTCCCGTCGGCGTCCCAGATCTGCTCCGACGTGCCGAACGAGTTGTACTGCACGATGTACGAGAAGGGCTTCTGCATGAGCGTCACGTGGAGGTACTTCCAGTCCGGTGACGCGTCGACCGCCGAGATCATCCCGGGCGCGCCGACCTTCTTCACTGCCCCGCTCGACGCGTTGATCATCGCGAGCTGGCCGGTGACGTAATACTCCATGAGCTCCTTCTCGAACGGATCGCGGAGGAGGCTCGCGAAGTTTCGGGTCTTCTCCTTCTTCTCATCCGTCATGCGAACGAGCGGGCCCGTCTCGATGGCTGGCCGTTTCGGCTCCGCCTTGCGGCCGTCCGGAATCAGCACGGTCACGAGCTGGCTTCCGTCAGCCGTCCAGTCGACGGTCGTTACGAGGGTCGCGAGCAGCGGTCGTGGCGACACCTGGCGCGACTTGCCGCTCGCCACATCGGCGACGTAGACGCGCGACGCGTCGTCGAAGTTCGCGATGTACGCGAGCTTCGACCCATCGGGCGACCACTGCGGGCTGCTGACGCTGGCCCCCTTCGGCGTCTCGATCGTACGAGACTGGCCCGTCGTGGCATCGACGATCGCGAGGCCGCTCGACCCACGCGTCGTCAGCACGCGCGCGCGGTTCGCCTTGTAGTCGACCTGCAGCCCGCCGAAGTAATAGTGCGGCTTGCCGAACGTCTGAACGCTCGGCATGCCCTCGCTCTGCAACTTCAGGAAAAACTTCCGGTTCGGGCTCTGGTTGTTGAGCGTCACGTTGTTCTGGCGCGGCGCCGTGACGAGCCGCTCGATCGCCGAAGGCGGCTTCACGTACGTCTCGGCGGTCAGCCGCTCCTTCGGCGGAAGCTCTTCCTTGCCGTTGTTGTCGGCGCTGTTCTGCGCTCGCGCGAGCGGCGTGACCGCGACTGCGAAGGCCGTCGAGAGCCCGAGCGCTCGCATGGACATGCGACGGAACGAGAGGGGCATGGACACTCCAGGATGGGTTGGGGCGCCTGCGCGGGGGAAAGCGCAGGGTTCTGCCGTGCCATACGCACAAGCTGCCCGAAACGCGGCGACCTCGCAAACCGCATGTGAGGGCACGGCTTGCGAACCCGGGCACCGGCGGCGCACCCTACGGGGGCACCTTGGCAGGCACGCCGTGCTCCTCCCTCCTCTCCGTTCCGCCCATGAAATCGCTGGCCTCGTTTCGCGCGCTTGGCGCGATCCTGATCTCCGCAGTCGCGATATCGACCGCTTCCGCTCAGCCCTCCGCCAAATCGTCCCGTGATCCGGACGGCGTCGTCGCGTCGCGGCGTGGCGTGGTCGTTTCCGTCTCCGCCATTGCGTCGGATGTGGGCGCGTCGATACTGGCGCGCGGGGGCAACGCGGTCGACGCCGCCGTAGCCACGGCCTTTGCCCTGGCGGTCACACACCCGAGCGCCGGAAACCTTGGCGGTGGCGGGTTCATGATCGTGCGAACCGCGGACGGAAAGGCGACGTCGTTCGACTATCGCGAGAAGGCACCGGGTGCGTCGACCCGAACCATGTACCTCAAGCCCAACGGCTCGATCGACCGGGCCCTCACGGACGCTGGGTGGCTGGCGCCGGGAGTGCCGGGGACCGTGCGCGGCCTCGCGCTCGCGCACCGAAGGTTCGGCAAGCTCCCGTGGGCCGACGTCGTGCGGCCGGCAGCGCGACTCGCTTCAGGCGGATTCCCACTCTCGAAGGACCTGGCGTCCGACCTGAACTCGACCATCGCGGAATTCATGAAGCCCTTCCCGTCATCGGTGGCCGCGTACGGCAAGCCGGGCGGCGGAACGTGGGCGCAGGGGGACACGATCCGCCTGCGTGACCTCGGACGCGCACTCGACGCGATCGCGTCAGGCGGACCGGACGCGTTCTACAGGGGTTGGATCGCGGATAGTATCGCGGCACAGATGAAGGCGAACGGCGGCCTCATCACGAAGGCTGACCTCGCCGCCTACGAGGCGAAGGAGCGCACGCCCCTTCGCGGAACGTTCAACGGCTACGAGATCATCGCGATGGGACCGCCGAGCTCCGGCGGGACCGTCATGATCGAGACGTTGAACATCCTCGAGCGGCTCGGCGTGGCGAAGATGGATCGTTGGTCGCCCGACTACCTGCATCTGCGCATCGAGGCAGCGCGCCGAGCGTACGCAGACCGTGCGCGATGGCTGGGCGACCCTGACTTCGTATCCGTTCCCGTGCCGCGCCTAACGTCCAAGGCCTACGCCGACACGCTCGCGCGCGGGATCAACCGTGAGCGCGCGTCGAAGAGCGTCGAGATCGGCTCGGACATCGTCACGGTCCGCACGGCCGAGTCCGACGAGACCACGCACTTCTCGGTTGTCGACGCCGATGGCAACGCGGTGTCGAACACCTACACGCTCGAGGGCGGATATGGATCCGGCGTCGTGGTGCGCGGTGCGGGCTTCATTCTCAATAACGAGATGGGGGACTTCAACAAGAAGCCCGGTGAAACGAACGTGGGCGGCGACATCGGCACGCCGGCGAATCTCATTGCTCCGGGCAAGCGCATGCTGAGCTCGATGTCTCCCACGATCGTGACGCGCGACGGACGCCTCGTGCTGGTGACCGGGTCGCCAGGCGGTCGCACGATCCCGAACACGGTGCTGGACGTCGTGCTCGGCGTGACGGCGTTCGGCGAGTCGATTCGTCAGGCGGTCGATGCCCCACGCCTGCATCACCAGTGGTTGCCGGATTCGACGACGATCGAGTCCGGTAAGGTGAGCGATGCAACGCTCGCCGCGCTCCGCGCGCGCGGCCAGGCGGTGCGCATCTCCAAAGGCGACCAGGGCGACGCGCACTCGATCTGGATCGACCCGAAGACGGGCACCGCCTACGGTGCCGCGGACCACCGGAGCGCGGACTCGAAGGCCAGCGCGCCGCGTTAGATGGATGCGTTTGGGGTCAGACTCCGTTCTCATCGTTCCAACGCGCCGCGTTGGAACGATGAGAACGGAGTCTGACC
>JBKOYV010000057.1:0-4233 GCA_046725585.1 Gemmatimonadota bacterium
CGCGCTCTCGAACAACAAGGACGGCTTCACCACGCTGACTGCGCTGGTGACCCCGAACTTGCCGGCCAAGCCCGACACCGTCCTGTTCAACAAGGTGACGATCAAGGGCGCCAAGCAGGCCGTGCAGATGTTCGGCCCGGCCCAGGCCGCCGTCGCCCGGGCGGTCGTCGACTCGGTCGAGGCCGGCGTCATCCCGCGCAACAAGGTCGACGACTACTGCATCATGGTGGGGGTGTTCATCCACTGGGACGCGGCCGACGACCAGAAGATCTTCGACTACAACTACCAGGCGGTGCGCGAGTCGATCCAGCGCGCGCTGGCCGGCGAGCCGAAGATCGACGACGTGATCGCGCGCGCCCGCACGGCGAAGCACCCGTTCGCGAGCAACGCCGAGGCGAAGCACGGCGACACCGTGGGAACCGTCGGCGGCCGCCAGATGCAGGGCGCCAACATGTAAGTCGGGAATCGGGAATCGGGAATCGGGAATAGTAGAACCCTCGGGACGCTCATCTCGGTTAGAGGGGCATCCCGAGGGTCTTACGTCTCCCGCTTCCCGTCTCCCGTCTCCCGGCAGGTCCAATTCCCTATTCCCGATTCCCGATGTCGGCCTAGGCCTTGCCGACGACGATGGTGCCGCCAGTTGCTCTGTGCGTTGTCGATGCGGACTCTGTCGCGTTAGCGCTGTCGGCAGTTGAGGTGGAGGGAACATGATTCGTTTCGTGAGCGCCGCCGCACTGATCGTAGGCGTCGCGGCCTGCAAGGCGGGATCGGAACGGAACCAGGTCGACACAACCGCGCCTGCGGCGGCGCCGGCACCGGCGCCCGCCGAGACAGCCCGAGTGGACACGGCGAGTCTGCGGCGTGACACGACCGGCGGGAAAACGACGTCGAGCGCAGGGAATCAGACGCAGTCGGGCGTCACCAATGCCAAGACGGGTGCGTCGACGCTCGGAAAGGGTGTCAAGAAGGCGGAGCCTACACAGGGCCAGCCGGTTACGTCCAAGGGTGACACGATCGCTAAGCCCAAGAAACCGTAGCGGCAACGGACCCGAGCGTACCGCTCCGGGAAATGGCCGAGAACGTGAACCGCTCGTCGAGGAGCTGACGCCCGCGCGCGATCCGCTCGCGTGCTGCGAGCGGCTGGCCCGGCTCCCCTATCGTGTGCTGCTCGACAGCGCGGCACGCGGGACGGCGCTCGGGCGCTACTCGTTTCTGGCCGCCGACCCGCCCGTCGTCGTGCGGAGCAAGGGCCGTACGACCGAATGCCTAACGCTCCATGACGGTATGTGCCGCCGGCTCGACGTCGATGCGCTGACGGCGGTGCGCGACCTCCTCGCACCGCACCAGACGGTTCCCATCTCCGGGCTCCCGCCGTTCCAATGCGGCGCAGCGGGATATATCGGCTACGACTGGGGGGCGACCCTCGAGCGGCTCCCCGAGCCGCGCTACGACGACCTCGCGATCCCCGACGTCGTGCTTGGGCTTTACGACTGGGTCATCGCCTGGGACCATGCCGCCGGACGTGCGTGGATCATGTCCTCGGGCTTTCCGGAGCGGGGCGCCGCTCGGCGTCGGCGTGCGGCAGCGCGGCTCGATGGCGTTAGGCAGGCACTGGCGCACCCGCCTCCCGCCGACGTGTCCGGGCCGACCGCCACATGGCCGACGTCTCGAGCGCCGCGGGCGCCCTCCTTTCGGGTGACCGACGTTGACGGCGCCGACGAGATAGGACTCCGGTCCTCGTTCACCCACTCGGCATATCGCGAAGCGGTCGCGCGCGTGCGCGAATACATCCTCGCCGGCGACATCTTTCAGGCGAACATCTCGCAGCGTCTCGAGGCGCCGCTCGCCGACCCGCCATGGACGCTCTACCGCCGCCTCCGCGAGCTCAACCCTGCGCCGTTCGCCGCGTACCTGGACCTGGACGGCCTTATCGTGGCGAGCGCGTCGCCGGAACGCTTTCTGAAGCTCGACCACACGCGTCACGTCGAAACCCGTCCGATCAAGGGCACGCGGCCACGTGGCATCGGACCGGAACACGATGCGGCGCTGGGACTGGCGTTGACCGAAAGCGCCAAGGACTGCGCCGAGAACCTCATGATCGTGGACCTGCTGCGCAACGACCTCTCGCGAGTGTGCGCGCCGGGAAGTGTCCGCGTACCGGAGCTGTTCGCCCTGGAGCATTACGCGACTGTGCATCATCTCGTCTCGACCGTCACCGGCGAGCTCGCCGCTGACGCCGACATGTTCGACCTCCTTCGCGCCACGTTCCCGGGCGGCTCGATCACCGGCGCACCGAAGATCCGCGCGATGGAGATCATCGCCGAGATCGAGCCGTCGCGCCGAGGCGTGTACTGCGGCGCGATCGGCTACCTGAGCTCGACGGGCGCGCTCGATACGAGCATTGTCATTCGCACGTACCTGGCGCTCCGAGACCGCGTCTACTTTTCCGTAGGTGGCGGCATCGTCGCGGACTCCGATCCGGAGGACGAGTACCGCGAGACTCTGCACAAGGCCCGCGCTCTCATCGCGACGCTCGCCGCGGGAAGCGTCGTCGCCGCGCGGGCGTAGGTCTGCTCATGATCCTGCTCATCGACAACTACGACTCGTTCGTGTACAACCTCGCGCGATACGTGCGTGCGCTCGGGGACACCCCGCACGTCTGCCGGAACGATGCGATCACGTTGGCCGAGATCGAACGACTCGCGCCCTCCCACATCATCATCTCGCCGGGCCCCTGCTCACCTAACGAGGCCGGTGTCTCGGTCGAGGTCGTCCGCCGGTTTGGCCCGTCGATACCCGTGCTCGGGGTGTGCCTCGGACACCAGGCGATCGGCGCCGCGTTTGGCGCCGCGATCGTCCGGGCGCGCCAGCCGATGCACGGGAAGGTGTCTCGCATCCACCACGATCGAACGGGTGTCTTCACCGACCTTCCGTCGCCGTTCTACGCCACCCGCTACCACTCGCTCGCCGTCTCGCCAGCCGCTCTTCCGTCCGAGCTCCGCGTGACCGCGACCGCCGAGGACGGCGAGATCATGGGGCTCGAGCATCGCGTGCACCCCGTTGTCGGCGTCCAGTTTCACCCGGAGTCCGCGCTCACCGAGCACGGATACCGAATCCTCGACCGCTTCCTGCATGGTGCGCGTTCCCGCGCCGAGACGCTCCCGGATCGGGCGGATGGATCGTGGGCAGTCGTGCGAGACGAATCGTTCGAACCGCCACCGGTCGGAACGATACGCATGCTGACATGATCCGCGACAACTCGTTAGGTGCGGCCAGGCCTCTGCGGGCCGCCGGCGTTGCGCCGATGGTCTGGGTCGACGGGCACCGCAAGGCTGCGGACGCTCCCCATCTGTCCGCACTCGACCGCGGGTTCACGCTCGCGGATGGCGTGTTCGAGACCATGCGGGCGTTCGACGGTCGCGCCTTCCGCCTGGACGCTCACCTTCGGCGATTGACCGACGCGACGACGACACTCGGAATTCCGCTCCGGACCGACATCCGCGACCTCGTGATCACAGCGCTCGCGGAGGCAGGTGCAACCGGGATGCGAGACGCGAGCGTACGTGTGACCGTGAGCCGCGGAGTCGGCACGCCGGGAGTCGCGCCGCCGCCGTCGCCCCAACCGACGGTCGTCATCGCCGTGTCCACCCTTCCCGCATTTCCGTCGGAGCTCTACACGAACGGGCTCGCGGTTCACGTCGCGTCCGGCCGACGCAACGAGCACGCAATGACCGCCGGCATCAAGACGATCGCCTACACGGAATCCGTCGTCGCGCTCGCGGAGGCGCGGGCTGCGGGCGCCGACGACGCGCTCTTCCTCGATACGCAGGGTCACGTATCCGATGGCACTTCGAGCAACGTGGTTCTCTCGGTTGCCGGCGTGCTCGTGACGCCGCCGCTCTCGTGCGGCGCGCTGCCCGGGATCACTCTCGCCGCAGTTACGGAGCTCGCGACGGACCTCGGCATCACCGCCCAAGTGCGCCCGATCCAGCACGAAGAGCTGCTTGCGGCCGCCGAGGTATTCCTCACCAGCTCACTGCGCGGAATTGCCCCGGTGGTGCGGATCGATGGTCGCGTTGTCGGTGATGGGACCCCAGGACCGCTTACGAGGCGAGTGATGGAAGCGTACGAGGCGCTCGTCTCAAGCGAGTGCCTCGGGTGACGCAAATCCTACCGGCCCGCTGAGAGCGGTCGCGCGGAGTTACGGCGCTACTGCGCGAGATTGTTCCCGCG
>JBKOYV010000352.1:0-20216 GCA_046725585.1 Gemmatimonadota bacterium
CGCTCATGCTCGCCGGCCCGGTGCCGACCGACCGATCGTGGCGCGCCGAGAGCGGGGACAGCGTGGTGCGATATCGCGGCGCGTTCGGCGAGCTCCGAGTCATCCGGAATCCCTGGCACATCGAGCTCTACGACGCGACCGGGAAGCTGCTCACCCGCACGCAGACGTTAGGCGACCCGGCGTCGTTCCAGCCGTACACGCCCTTCTCGTTCGTCCGCCGCGCGCGGGACCTGGGAAGGAGCACCGCCGCTACGTTCGAGCTGCAGCTCGACGAGTAGATCTTCGGAACCGGCGAGTCGTTCACGCGGCTCGACAAGCGCGGCCAGAAGATGGTCATGTACCTGCGCGATGGTCAGGGCGTGCAGAACTACCGCCAGTACAAGGCGATCCCCTTCTTCCTCAGCAGCAACGGTTACGGAATCTTCGTGCACACGAGCACGCCCGTCACGTTCGATTTCGGCCACGACTTCGATCAGCACACGGTCATCTACGCCGGGGACGAGGTGCTCGACCTGTTCGTCTTCCTCGGCCAGCCGAAAGACATCGTGAGCGAGTACACAGCGCTCACGGGGCGCAGTCCCGTTCCGCCGCTGTGGTCGTTCGGGCTCTGGATGAGCCGGATCACGTACAAGTCGGAGGCGGAAGTACGGGACGTGGCGGCGAAGCTTCGCCAGTACCGCATCCCGAGCGATGTGCTCCACCTCGATACGGGCTGGTTCGAGACCGACTGGCAGAGCAACTACGAGTTCTCCACCACGCGCTTCACCAACCCGCGGGCGATGATCGCGGACCTCGCGCGGAACGGGTTCCACGTGAGCCTTTGGCAGTACACGTACTTCACGCGCAGGAACAAGATCTGGGACGAGCTCTTTCGCGGCGGCTTGGCGGTGCGGAACGAAGCCGGCGTGATCGGCGGAGAGGATGCGACGCTCGATTTCAGCAACCCCGCTGCCGTGCTGTGGTATCGGGGCAAGCTCGAGAGCCTGCTCGACATGGGGGTCGGCGTCATCAAGGCGGATTTCGGCGAGGGCGCCCCGCTCACCGGCCTCTATGCCTCCGGACGGACCGGGTGGTACGAGCACAACCTCTATCCCGTGCGGTACAACAAGGCGGCATGGGAGATCACGAAGCACGCGACGGGGTCGGGCATCATCTGGGGGCGGAGCGCGTGGGCGGGCAGCCAGCGCTACCCGGTGCATTGGGGCGGCGACGCCGAGAACACCAATTCGGCGATGGCGGCGACGCTGCGCGGCGGGCTCTCGTTAGGCCTTTCTGGATTCACCTACTGGAGCCACGACATCGGCGGGTTCGTCAACCGGGCGCCGCGAGAGCTGTACCGGCGCTGGACGCCGTTCGGCGCGCTCTCGTCGCACACACGTACGCACGGCGCGCCGCCGCGCGAGCCGTGGGAGTACGACTCGGCGTTCGTCGCCGATTTCAGGCGAGCCATCGAGCTGAAGTACGCGCTCATGCCGTACATCTACGCGCAGGCGAAGGCATCATCGGAAAAGGGATTTCCGATGATGCGGACGCTGTTCTTCGAGTACCCCGACGACCCGACGTCGTGGCTGATCGACGACGAGTATTTGTTCGGGGCCGACCTGCTGGTCGCGCCCCTCTTCGACGACGCCGATCATCGGCGGGTGTATCTGCCGCCGGGTACGTGGATCGACTACCAGAACGGTCGCGCGTACCCGGGTGCGATGTGGCACGACCTCCGGTCGGGCGAGATTCCGATCGTGCTTCTCGTCAGGCAGAACGCCGTGATTCCACACATCGCCGTCGCGCAACATACGGCGGCGATGAACTGGAGCGAGGTCGAGCTGCGCGTGTTCGCCGTGCCCGGGGCGACTGCGGGCCCGGTGCGTGGCCTCTTCGCGCTGCCCGATGGCGGCCTGCAGCAGCTGGAGCTGCGTGCGACCGGCAGCTCCTACGCGCTGGCCCGCGACCCGTTCGCCGGCAAGGTCCGCTGGCACGTCACGACCCCGCTTGCGCGTCGTTAGGTGCCCGTTCGACGCCTAACGACGCGCCTTCGCCGGCCCGTGGGCGCCCTGGTACGTGCCAACGAGCTCCGCCTGTTCGAGGATGTGGCCCGCCATGGCCTTCTCGACGTCCGCCTTCTTCGCGCCCGACCCGAGATCGCCAAGCGTCGTGTCCAGCGCGTACAGCTTGAAGAAGTATCGATGCCGGCCAATCGGCGGGCACGGGCCGCCGTAGCCCACGTTGCCCCAATCGTTCCTGCCTTCCCGCGTCCCCTTCGGCAACCGGTTCGATTTCATCCCCTCGGCGAGCCCGGTCGCGGACGGCGGAATGTCGTACAGCACCCAGTGCACGTAGACCATCTTCGGCGCCTTCGGATCCGGCGCGTCGGGATCATCGACGATGAGCGCGAGACTCTTCGTTCCCTGCGGCACGCCCGACCACTCGAGCGCCGGCGAGAGGTCATCATCCTCGCACGTGAACTTGATGGGGATGGCGCCGTTCGGCGCGAACGCTGTCGACTTGATCGCGAGAGGCATCGCTCGACCTCGCTGTTCATGGCGCCGCAAGTTTCGGCGCGCGTGAGAGTTGAAAACCGGCTGCCACGTATCCACCCGGCACAGGCGTTGCTCGATTGGCTTGATCCAAACCATCCAAGCGATCAGCGCACGGGACGCACGTCACCAGCGATCGCTGTGCCAGAGATAGGAGGCGGAGATGCCGAGAGGAGACAAGAGCGCGTACACGGAGAAGCAGAAGCGCCAGGCCGAACACATCGAAGAGGGCTACGAGGACCGTGGCGTACCGGAGCGGGAAGCGGAGCGCCGCGCCTGGGCGACGGTGAACGCGATGACGCACGGTGGCAAGAAGTCAGGGTCCGGTCGCGGACGAAGCGAAAACCACGAGCCTGCTCGCAAGGGCGGACACATCGGCGGTCACAGCGTGAATGCCTCCACTCGCAGCGCGGCGGCGAAGAAGGGATGGGAAACGCGGCGACGCCGCGAGCACTGAGCGCTCACGAGACGAGCGTCACCGTTCCAGCCGAGTCGGTGACGCTCGAAGGAACGTTCGCGCTCCCCGACGGCGCGGACGGCATCATCCTCTTCGCGCACGGGAGCGGCAGCAGCCGTCATAGCCCGCGCAACCGCTACGTCGCGGAGGAGCTGCGGCTTGCTGGCTTCGGAACGCTGCTGCTCGACCTCCTGACGCCGGCGGAGGAGGCCGTCGACGAGCGAACGCGCGAGCTGCGCTTCGACATCGACCTGCTGGCCGACCGACTCGTGGCCGCTATGCGGTGGCTGGCGGCGGAGGACGCCACGCGCGCGCTGCCCATCGGGCTGTTCGGCGCGAGCACGGGCGCGGGCGCGGCGCTCGTCGCGGCGGCCCGCGAACCTCAGCGCGTCAGTGGGGTAGTGTCACGAGGGGGTCGCCCCGATCTGGCCGGGTCCGAGCTGCCTAACGTGCAGGCTCCGACGCTGCTGATCGTCGGCTCGCGCGACGAGCCGGTCATCGAGTTGAACGAGCTCGCCAGGGCGCATATGACCGCTCCGGTGGAGTTGGTGATCGTTCGCCGCGCGACCCACCTTTTCGAAGAGCCGGGCACGCTCGAGGAGGTGGCTCGGCTCGCCCGAGACTGGTTCGTTCGACACCTCCGTGGCTCATGAGGACCTTATGACACGCACGCGCTCCATCGCGAATCGGCTTCGCCTGATCGTGCTCGCTACCGTCGCCGTCGGCGCCGCCGCCTGCGGCCCGTACCATCGCAACAATGGTCTGCCGCCGGCGTACCTCTTCTTCACCAACGAATCGCTGGACCAGGCTGACGTGTATGCCGTGGTGTCCGGGAATCAGCCCATTCGGATCGGGACGGTGTCCGCGGGTCGGACCGACACGTTGACGGTGCCACCCGACATCTCTGCGCGAGGCGAGAACGTGAACGTCGTCGCGCGGCTGCTCGCGCGGTCGGCCAGGCCATCGAGCGGCCCGATCCCGATTCGCCCGGGCGACCGTCTGGCGGTTCGTCTACCGGTCGATCAGAAGATGCTGGTGGTGTTGCCGACCGGCCAATGATCTGCGGGAGACGGGAGACGGGAAACGAACGCCTGTCATCCCGAGCCGACCGGCCTGCCCTGAGGAGCGCAAGCGACGAAGGGAGGGATCTTCATCATCCCGGCAGAGCCCTTGATCGGGCGAGATGAGGATCCCTCGCTTCGCTCGGGATGACACATGCCCCGAACGGCTCGTTGGGGTAATAGCAGCAGCTCGTAGCACGCGGCAGTAGCGCGCAGCCGTCGGCTACCAGCCCGCAGCCCGCAGCTGCCTGCCAGCACGCAGCTACAAATCTGTTCCGACTCGGAGAACGAGCGCGCCCCGAACTCCCTCCCCGCGAGCTACCCTTTCTAGCGCCACGTTCGCCTCTGTGAGCGGCAGCTCTTCGACCGAAGGAAGCAGCTTCATCTCGGCAGCCGCGGCGAGCATCTCTCGCACGTCGGCGCGCGTGACGTTCGCGACGCTCTTGATCTCGCGCTCCATCCAGAGGTGCCTCGCGTAATCCAGCGACTCGAGCTCCCCCTGATCGGTCCGCGACTTTCGAATCGCGTTGATCACGAGGCGCCCGCCGGGGAGGAGCCGCTCCAGCGCGCTCACGACGGGCTTCCACGCGGGCGTCGTGTCGATGATCGCCGCCAGGCGCTCCGGCGGCTTATCCGCCGTGTCACCCGCCCAAGCCGCGCCCAGCTCGCGCGCGAACTCGCGCTCGCGAGCGTTTCGCGCGAAAACGTAGACGGGTGATGCGGGGAAGCGATGCCGCGCGAGCTGCAGTACGAGATGCGCTGACGCGCCGAAGCCCGTGAGGCCGAGCGGTTGACCGTCCACGAGCTCGGTGAGGCGCAATGACCGCAAGCCAATTGCGCCGGCGCACAGCAGTGGTGCGGCGCTCGCGTCAGGCAGCGCTGCCGGGATGACGTGCGCGAACGCCGCCGGGACCACGACGTATTCCGCGTAGCCGCCGTTCTCATCGCAGCCGGTGGACCGGAAATACGGACAGAGGTTCTCGCAGCCGCTGCGACACCATGCGCAGCGGCCGCACGCCGAGTGGATCCACGCGACCCCGACGCGATCGCCAACGCCGAAGTCGGCGACCTCATCGCCGACGCGTTCGACGCGCCCTATGACCTGGTGCCCCGGGATGACCGGATATCTCGGCGCCGTTAGGCGGCCTTCGACGAGATCGAGGTCGGTTCGACAGACGGCGCAGACCGACACGCGGACGAGGAGGTCACCGCGACCCGGGACCGGCGCGGCGACATCATCGGCGTGCAGCGGCAAGGAGCGGTCGGCCATACGCGACGGCTCACGGAGCAGCATTGCCCGCATGCGCAACGTTGCGCCTCCCGGCGCATCACGGCCAGTCGGCGAACACGACCTCGCCCGGTCCCGCGAAGGCGGTGTACAGCTCGTGGTCGAATGTCCTGTACCGAGCTCCGTACGTCTGCGCGAAGTGCGCGCCCCAATCCGGCCGCGAGCCGTCGGCATCGGTGAACCCGTACTCGTTGGCGAGCGTCCACGAAGCGAACACCTTGCCGGACTTTGCCTTCACGTCAGGGTCCGCCGCGAGCGCGGCTATCCCGCGTCCAACGAAGAGCGGTGACTCGGACGCGATGAAGTTCGCGTCCTTCTTCGCGCCTTCCCGCCACGTTTCGGCCGTGACGCCGAAGTGCTCGAGCATGAACTCCGATCGCAGAAAGCCCGGCGTGACCGCGACCGCCGCGATGTCGTGTTTGCGCAGCTCTCTCGCCTGGATGAACGCGAGCCGGATCACCGTCGACTTCACGAGGTCGTAGAAGATGTTGCCGCGATAGCCGTAGAAGTCGCCGTCGGTGATCTCGACGACGAGCCCGGTCCCGCGATCGCCCCGGTCGAACATGAGCGGCACCGCGTGGTGACTCGTCAGAATGTGCGACCAGATGGCCTGGTCGATCATCCGCTTGCCGTTGGCGACGTTCACTTGCCAGAACGTCTTCCCGAACTCGGTGAGCGCGTCCCCGCCCCAGACGTCGTTCACGAGCACATCCAGTCGGCCATGATCGCGCCGCACGCGATCGACCAGCGCTCGCACGTCCTCGTCGACGGTGTGATCGCAGCGCACTGGAATGCCGCGGCCCCCGGCAGAGGTCACGAGCTCTGCGGTCTCGTCGATCGTCTCCGGTCGATCGGCGCCGCTCGCAAGCTGACCCGGGACAGACCGGCCCGTGCAATACACGGTCGCGCCCTGTTCACCAAGGCCGACGGCGATCCCGCGTCCGGCCCCGCGCGTCGCGCCCGCGACCAGCGCGACTCGATTCTCGAGCCTGCCCAATCTTCGCTCCCGCCAGAGAGGAACGCAGCATAAGTGAATGGCCGTTTACCATCAACGGCGCTCGCTGACTTCCGTAACCGGGCACAACATGTATCGCAAGAACGTCTCTTGCACCCCTCGGGATTGCCGGCGAGCACGTCGAGCTCGCGCGGCCCATGCAACTCGGAGGCTCCATGAAGATCCAGGTGACAGTGAGCTCCGCTCTCGCAGCGTTGGTCGCGTTGGGCGCATGCAAGGGGCGGGCGAGTGACGCTGCCGACACTACGGCGGCACGAATCGATACGGCGGTCGCTCGCACGGGCGCGGCCGTCGACACCGCCGTGCGCCGCGTGGATTCCGCGGCTGGAAGTATCGCCAAACGCGGTGGGTGGACGAGCGCGTCGACCATCGGCTACGCGGCCGCCGCAGGCTCGGGCGAGATTCGAGAGAGCGAGCTCGCGGTTCGCAAGGCGACGACCCCCGCGGTGAAGACGTTCGCGCGTCAGGTGATCGCCGACCATCGCGCGCTGATGAGCGACATGAAGGCGCTCGCGACGAAGCTGAACGTGAAGCCGGATACCGCCGACGATGACGTCCGCGGTATCGTGAAGCATGCGGCGGATGACATCAAGGACCTCACGGACAAGAAGCCAGGCCACGACTGGGACGAGCAGTACATCGACAACCAGATCAATGACCACAAGGACGTGCTCGACAAGCTGATGGACGCCGCGAAGAACACGACTGACCCGGAGTTGCGCGCTGCCTTGGAGAAGGCAACCGGCAAGGTGCAGGAGCACCTAACGAAGGCGCAGGCCATCAAGGACAACGAGCTCAAGGCGGCCAAGGACAGCACGGCGAAGAAGTAGTCGCGATCGTTCGGCGACCGGTGTCTCCGCGGTCGCCTCGCTGAGGGCCGAAACGACGCCCCGCGCGCCCGGCTCCCACACTGGGGGTCGGGTTCGCGTGTGTATACGTTGGCGCATAGTATTGACCCGGTCCAAATCGCTTCTGTCGCGCGACAAGGAGACCGGGAATGCAGAGTCAGGCTCGTTCGGACACGTACGATGTCTGTATAGTCGGGTCGGGTGCGGGCGGAGGCATGGCCGCCTACACCCTCACGAAAGCCGGCGCGCGCGTGGCGCTGCTCGAGGCCGGCCAGATGTGGGACCCGGTGAAGGACGGCGCGATGCTGAAATGGCCGTACGACTCACCGCGACGCGGCGCCTCCACCCGCGAGCGGCCATTCGGTGAGTTCGACGGCTGCATTGGCGGCTGGCAGATTGACGGCGAGCCCTACACCATGGCGCCGGGCACGCGATTCGACTGGTGGCGCGCACGGATGCTCGGCGGCCGAACGAACCACTGGGGGCGCATCTCGCTCCGTTTCGGCCCGTACGACTTCAACCGCAAGAGCCGCGACGGCCTCGGCGACGACTGGCCGATCACTTACGATGACGTGAAGCCGTGGTACGACGAGGTCGACAAGCTCGTCGGCATCTTCGGCAGCGTCGAGAACCTGCCTAACGAACCGGATGGCATCTTCCATCCGCCTCCGACGCCACGCTGCTACGAGCGGCTGGCGAGCCAGGCGGCGAAGAAGCTCGGGCTCACCGTCATCCCGTCTCGCCTGTCGATCATCACGAAGCCGCTGAACAACCGCGCGCCATGCCACTACTGCGGCCAGTGCAACCGCGGGTGCATGACGCACTCGAACTTTTCGTCGGCCTATGTGCTCATCCCGCCCGCGCAGAAGACCGGCCGGCTCACGCTCGTCACCGACGCGATGGCCCGCGAAGTCACGCTCGGGAAGGACGGCCTCGCGAACGGCGTGAGTTACATCGACAAGAAGACCGGACGCGACATGCACGTCTCAGCGCGCATCGTCGTGCTGGCGGCGAGCGCGTGCGAGACCGCGAGACTGCTGCTCAACTCCAAGTCGTCGCAGTTCCCGAACGGCCTCGCGAACTCGAGCGGAACGGCCGGCAAGTATCTGACGGACACGACGGGCACGGACGTAACGGGCTTCATCCCGAAGATGATGGACCTGCCGGCGCATAACGAGGACGGTGTGGGCGGGATGCACATTTACATGCCGTGGTGGCTCGACAACTCCAAGCTCGACTTCCCGCGCGGCTATCACATCGAGACGTATGGCGGTCGCGGCGTGCCGAGCGCGGGCTTCATGGGCGGCATTCACCGCTACCCGAAGGGTGGCGGCTACGGGAAGTCGCTCAAGGACGACTACCGCCGCTACTACGGCTCGTCGATCGGCTTCAGCGGCCGCGGCGAGATGATCCCTAACGATGACTCGTACTGCGAGATCGACCCGAGCGTCGTCGACCAATACGGCATCCCCGTGCTGCGCTTCAACTGGAAGTGGACGGATCACGAGTACAACCAGGTAAAGCACATGCAGGAGACCTTCCGCGCCATCATCGCCGAGATGGGCGGTCAGGTCTTCTCGCCAATGCCCACGAAGGAACAGGGCTACGGGATAGCCAACGGCGGCGCGATCATCCACGAGCTGGGTGGCGCCCGCATGGGCAACGACCCGAGGACCTCGGTCGTGAACGCGAACTGCCAGGCGCACGACGTGAAGAACCTCTTCATCGCCGACGGCGCACCGTTCGTGTCCCAGGCGGACAAGAACCCGACGTGGACGATTCTCGCGCTGTCCATGCGAACCAGCGATTACATCGCGCAGCAGCGAAAGGCAGGGGCCCTATGAGTCGGGAATCGGCGGGCGCCCGCAATCAGCGGGCAGATGGGAATCGGGAATCGGAAGGCGGGATCGGGGAACCGGGAACCGGGAACCGTAGCTCCGACACCAGCGCGGGCTGCGTGGGCGTCGACAGGCGGTCCGCGCTCAAGGCGATGGCTGCTGCGGCCGCCGTGCCCGTGTTAGGCACCTTCGAGACGAGCGAGGAGCACCTGCTTCGCGCGCGCGAGGCAGCCGAGACGGCGGTACTGGCAGAGATGCAGGGCACGCCGTACACGCCGAGGTTCTTCAATCGCCACGAGTATCAGACGGTTCGCGTGCTGGTCGACTACATCATCCCCCGCGACGAGCGCTCGGGATCGGCCACCGACGCCGGAGTTCCGCAGTATATGGACTTCGTGCTGTCCGATCAGACACCGCCACCGGGGCCGCCGAACCCGACGCGCCGCTTCTACGTCGCGCCCACGCCGGCCCAGGTGAACATGCGCGGCGGCCTCGCGTGGCTCGACCGGGAATGCGCGAATCGCTTCGGCACCGGAAAGACGTTCCTCACCTCGAGCGACGCCCAGCGCCGCCAGGTGCTCGACGACATTGCCTGGCCCGCGAAAGCGAAGCCCGAGCTCAGTCACGGCGTGACGTTCTTCAACCGCATGCGCGACATGACTGCGGCCGGTTTCTTCTCGAGCAAGATGGGCGTGCAGGACCTTCGCTACATGGGCAATGTGCCGCAGGCGAAGTGGGACGGGTGTCCGGCTGAGGTCTTGGCTAAGCTGGGTGTCTAAGGGACTGGGGACTGGGGACTGGGGACTCGGCCGGGAGGCTTCTACCGCCGCGGACGTCTCCATGCGCAACGAAGCATCCCGGCCGAGTCCCCAGTCCCGATGTCCCCAGTCCCGATGTCCCCAGTCCCTACTCTTCCACCTGAGCCAGCAAGTCGTACAGCTCCCCGGCAGTCGACGGGCGATCATTTGCTTCCTTCGCCAGCGTCCGCATAACGATCGCCGACAGCATCTTCGGCACACCCGGATTCACTTCGTGCGGAGGGCGAATCGTCGAGCCCAGCATGCGCGCCATCAGCACGTGCGGCGAGCTGCCGTCCACCGGCCGATGACCCGTTAGGCACTCGTACATCACCACCCCCGCCGCGTAGATGTCCACGCGCGCGTCGACCTGGTCGTCCATCAACTGCTCCGGCGCCATGTAGGCCGGCGTCCCGACGACCATCCCGGTGCTCGTGAGCTGCTGCGTCCGTTCCCTGAGACGCGCCACGCCAAAGTCCATCACCTTGAGCGTGCCGTCCGGCTGCACCATCAGATTCTGCGGCTTGATGTCGCGATGGATCACACCCTGCTCGTGCGCCACTTCCAGCGCCCGGCACAATTGCTTCGCGATCGCCACCACCGCCGGCACGGGCAACGGCTCGCCGCGATCGATGAGCTGGCGGAGCGACGTGCCCGTCACGTACTCCATCGTGATGAAGTAGATGCCGTCGGCTTCGCCAAGGTCGTGCGTGCGCACGACGTTGCGATGCGAGATCCGGCGTGCGAGGCGGATCTCGCTCTTGAGGCGCTCCAGCGCCGTCGGGTCGACGGCGAGCACATCGGGCCGCACCGTCTTGACCGCGATCACTTCGCCGAGCTCGCGATCGAACGCACGATACACGACGCCGCTGCCGCCGATGCCCAGCTGCTCGGCGATCGCGTACCGCCTGGCGAGCACCCGTCCGGCCATGATCGGCTCGGGTGCGCCGAGCATGCCGCTGTCCCGCGAGACTGGCGCCGCGTTCCGTTCCCCGGTCACCGGGGAGACGGACGCCGAGCCGAGCCCGTTCTCCACCACCCGTGCCACCGAGAGCGGCGTACGCAACACCGCGACGAGCGCTTCCTTCGCGCGGAGATCCGCCAGCATGGTTCGAACGGCGCTGGCGAGCTCCCCGACCTCGTCGTTCGAGTCGACATCCACGACCGCCGCATAATCACCGTCGGCGGCTCGACGCGTCGCGTCGGCGATGGCGAGCACGGGTCGGGCGACCGATCGTGCGGTCAGAAACGCGAGCGCGAACGCGACCGCCAGCCCGAGCAGCCCCGCTACGGCAATCCATCGCCGCAGCGCGACGTACGGCGCCATCTCGGCCTCGCGGGATCGCAGCGCGACGAATCCGCCGAGCACATCACCGCCGGCCGAGCGCAGCGCCGCGCCGCGGCCGACGTAGTGCTCGCCTCCGAGCTCGACGTCCGCCTGGGCATCGGCACCGGTAGCCTGGCGGCCCGCTGAATCGTTAGGCGCCGCGCGCGCCGTATCCAGCCGGGCGCGTCGAAGCATGTCCACGAGCGCCGGCGCTCGCCCGAGCGTCGACGCGGCAATCCTCGGTGCCCCGGCCGTGTCCGTCACGTAGAACACGACGTCACTCGCCGTTGCCGCCTTCACCTGCGACGCGAGCGCCGAATCCACGAACTGTGCGGCCATGAGAACGCCGGCCACGCGCGACGCCACGACGAACGGGACTGCGACCGCCTGAAAGAGCAGCGAATCGCCCGTGACGCCAGTGCCGGTCGTCGGCGTGCCGTCGAGCGCACCGGAGATCAGCGCGGAGCTCGAGAGCGACACCGCGGCCGCCGTCGGCTCATCGCTCTTCGCGAGCCGAATGCCGCGGTCATCCACGATCTGGACCCAGCTCGCGCCGACGCGGTCCGTCGCCTCGATGGCGAGGTCGAGCATGTCCTCCGGCCGATGGTCGATGAGCAGCGGCCACGAGCTCGGATTCTTCACGAACACCTGAGCCGCACGCATGAGACCGTGCTCTCGCCCGTCGAGCAGCACCGTGACCAGCCGCGTCGTACGATCCAGCGCCCGCGCGGTGCTGACGCTCGCCGTTCGAGCCGCCGCCACCGAGAGCAGGACCAGCGCCGCCGCCAGCACCGTCGCAACGACGGCGCCGATCGTAAGGAACAGTCGCCATGTGAGCGGCGAGCCACGGTGAGCGCGCCCGTACCGCTGCGATCGAGCACGCGTCAGGACGGGAGCGCGAGTGGCGTCGCCGTTCTCGGTCACCGGCGGAGCCGCGCTGTCGGCGCTAGTATCGGTCACGGCCCGCGTTGGTGTACTCCTGGCCGAACTTGTTCTTGTGCGGCATCGGGCGATATCCGCTCGCGTCGAGCTGGACCTTCACGTCGGACCGACCTTCCGCGGCGACCGTGACCTCGCTCGAGCGCTCGCCGCCGCGATCGTGCCACGCGTGCAGCGTATACGTCCCCGCCGGCACCGCCCCTATGGTGAAACGGCCGTCGGGATTTGGCTGCGCCACGTACGGTGTCGGGACCGCGACGATGAAGGCCGCCATCTTCGCGTGAATATTACAGAACACCGGGTACACGCCCGCGCGCTCGACTCGCGCGTCCTTGCTGTCGCCCCTCCCGTACAGGCCGAGATCGAACTCACTCGGCCCTGATTTCGAGAAGACGTTGTGGCGAAACGGGTCCTGATTCGGGAATCCGACCGCGCTCCCGGTCGAGACGACTCGCACTCGCGGCACGAACTCGCGAGACTCCATGACGATCTGAGTGCGCGAATGCGCCGGCGTCCCTCCTCCGCCTTTGGGCTCGAGCCATACGACGGCGTCGGCGAGATCCGTGGTGCGCGCCCCAGGCCGCTCGATGATGGAGACCTGTCCGGTCACCGACCCCTGCGCACCGGCCAGCCTAACGGGAGCAGTCGCCAGCGCCGACGCGAGAAGGCCCGCGGTCCACGCCCGTGCACGGACCGCGGTGAGAAAGCAGAGGTCGCCCGAGGTAAACGCTGCAGACAGAGAGACCACTGATGATCTACCTCATAACGCAGAACAAGGCCGTCAACGGTAGGAACTCGCGGGAACGCACGTCAAGCGACTCGGTCGCCCCCGCACTCGCGATGCCAACCCGGGCCAGCCTCCCGCTCTCGATCCGAACGCGTCGACTGTCCAGGCTCGTGCCGCTGCTGCTTGGGCTCGCCGCCAACCCGGCCAGCTCGGTTGCGGCGCAGGACACGACCCGCTCGACTCCGGTGTCGCCCGACTCCCTCGCCGAACGCCTCCGACGGGCCGAGGAGGCGATCGCGCTGCTGAGAGAGCAGATGGCAACCCAGGCCGAGTCGCAGGTCCAGTCGGCGTCACGCGTACGCGTGGAGCTGTTCGGGCGAGTTCTCGTAAACGGGTTCTTCAACTCCGACTCGACTAACAATAGCGACGTTCCGCAGTTCGCCGCGCCATCCGGCGGTCGCAAACAGGGCGGGCTGGGCGGCGCGATACGTCAGACCTCGCTCGGCGTTCGCGTCGACGTCTCGCGGGTTCTGGGTGCGCATTTCAATGGGGAGCTGCACTCGGATTTCTTCGGCGGACAACAGCCGAGCGTCGGCGGGCGGCATTTCCCAACCTTCCGCATCCGAACGGCGCGGGGCATCCTGACCTGGGACCGCGCGGAAGTGCTGTTCGGACAGGAGGTGCCGCTCGTCGCCGGGCTGAACCCGGTGAGCGTGGCGAGCTTCGGCACCTCGGAGTTCGCGACCGCGGGCAACCTGTGGCTCTGGCTTCCGCAGGTCCGCGGCACGTGGGTCATCTCGAAAAAAGGGCGAGTCGGCATTCAGGGCGCCGTCCTCGCGCCGACGACCGGCGATCCCGTTGGAACGTTCGATACCGGACTCGATCCGGCAGAGCGATCGAATCGCCCGTATTTGCAGGCGCGGATTCGTACGCAGTGGGGAGACGAAGACTCGCGCGGCGAGATCGGTGTCGGTGTGCACAAAGGATGGCTCCGCCGGGCCGACGGCAACCTCGTCTCGAGCGACGCCGTCGCTTTCGACGCACGGATCCCGTTAGGCAGCTACGTCGAGGTGCGTGGCGAGGCGTACTCGGGTCAGGCGCTCCGCGGCCTGGGCGGAGGCGGCATCGGGCAGAATCTCACCACGACCGGGGATCCCGTTGAAGACCGAGGAGGATGGGCGCAATTGATCCTGCGTCCCAACACGTTGGTCGAGTTGACCGGTGGCTGCGGTGTCGGAGATCCGAAGGACGTGACCGGGCTGCCGGCCGGGCGACAGAAGAACATGGCCTGCGAAGCGCACATCACGACGCATCCAGGCGGCCCGGTGGTGGCGTCGCTCGGATGGCGCGGTCACCGCACGACGTATCAGTCCACCGGCGTCGCGAAGAACACGCACGTCAACCTGGCGTTGGGATTCGAGTTCTGATCGGATGCGACCGACGCATCACCGGATCGTGCGACCCGAGCCGTGATCATCGCGGCTCGTCACCCTCACCGCGCGAGATGTGACGTTCACCGATCCCGGCTCGCACCCCGCCGTGTCTCGATTGCGATTCGGTTGACCCTCCAGCACTCATCGAGCCGTCGCATTGTCGCCGCAGAGCGCGCTCTCGATCGCGCCCCTGTTGGCGCGTGCGCTATTGGAGCAACTGCAACGCGCGAGTGACGGCGTGAACACCGAGTATACCGAGTATCAGGAGGCGTCCCGATGCGGTTGAGCTATGTGCTGCTGGCGGTCGTAGCGATAGGATGTGGGGGCGGGGGCGGTGACGGGTCCAGCACCAGCCCGAACCCGACGCCTAACCCCGGGCCTGGCAGTGGACCGACCGGCTCGGCCACGGTGACCATGAAATCGTCGGACGACGGATACGGCTCCGCCACGTTCTCGTTCTCGCCGTCGTCGGTGACGATCACGAAAGGTGGGACGGTCACGTGGAACAACGAGGCCGGTACAACCGCGCACAACGTCACGTTCACAACAACCGCGGGGGCTCCTACCAACATCGGGGACTTCAGGTCGGGCATGTCGAGCCGGACGTTCGACACGGTCGGAGAGTTCTCGTACCGCTGCACGAACCACTCGGTGATGACCGGGACGGTGAAAGTCCAGTAGGCAAGGGGTCGGAGGCATACTCCGACCCCTGTGTTTTGGCCCGCCATTACGGATGAAGGGCCGGCAGCCGCCACTGCCTAACGAAAGGTGCCCGGACTGAAGTCGTACACCTCGTGTCGAGCCCCGACTTCATCCTCAGGGCGCCAGAGCGCGAGCTGCTGCGTCCACCGAACCGCCTGCAGCCGCCGACCTCGCAGCGACACGAATCCGCCCGCCCGACTCGTCACCACGCCGAACTGCCGGAGGTCGGAGAGTCCACGAATGACGTGTCGGCGCCGCTCGTCCACGATTCGGCGCGCGGACCGCGGACCGATCCCGGGAACGCGCACGAGTCGATCGTAGCTGGCCGAGCTCACGTCGACGGGAAAGGACTCGGGATGGGCGAGGGCCCACGCCGCCTTCGGATCCACCGCGAGCGGAAGATTCCCGTTGTCCTCGTACACCACTTCGTCAGGCCCGAAACCGTAGTCCCGGATTAGCCAGTCCGCCTGGTACAACCGGTGCTCCCGAAGGACCGGCGCCGCGGGAGCGCCTTCCATCGGCGTGTCGCGGATCGGGCGGAACGCACTGAAGTGCGCGTGGTGAATCCCGCCACCAGCGTAGAGGCTCGTCACGCGATTCATGATCGTTCGATCCGAGTCGGGTGTCGCGCCGACGACGAACTGCATCGTCATGCCCGCGACGCCGCCCGGCTGACGGCCATCGCGAGGACGACCCGCACGCTCCTCCGCGCGATTGGCGACGACGATCCGCCGTGCGCGCTCCAGCGTCACGAGCGTGGTGGCCAGCTCCTTCTCGGGCGCCACCTGCTGAAGGGTGTCGCCACACGCCGCTTCGAGGTTCACCGACACGCGCGTCGCCAGCGCGGTGATGCGCTCGATCTGCGCCTGCTCGGCCCCGGGCACGAGCTTCACGTGGATGTACCCGGCGAACCGGTGCCTGACGCGGAGCATCTCGAGCACGGCGATCAGGTCGTCCGTCACCTTCTCGGGACGCGCTGGGATGCCGGTCGTGATGAAAAGCCCTTCGCACCACCCCCGCCGCAGCGCGACTAGGAAGATCCGAACGAGCTCCTCGGGCTTGAGCAGCGTACGCCGCATGGCGCGGTCGCGTCGCATGGGACAATAGTGGCAGTTGAGCGCACACGCGTTCGTCATGAGGATGCGCAGGAGCTTGATCGGCCCGCCCGATCCGCGGAGGACGCGGATGTTCAGCGGCCGTAGCGCTCCGGCGTCGCTGGCGTAACGAAGTCGAGGCGGCAGCGGCCGCGCGGTTTCTGGCGGTCCCTCGCGATCCTCGGCGGCGAGGGACATGAGGATCTCAAGCTTCTCTGCCAGCTCCAGCTCTCTCGGCATCGGCACCTCCAAGCGCTCACGCTTAGAATACCGAATATATACCGAAAATCCAAGGCCGGCTGCTGGCTGGTTAGCCGACGGCTGCGCGCTACTGCCGCGTGCGGCTGGCTGCTGCTATTAACCCAACGAGCCGGTTGTCATTCCGAGCGAAGCGAGGAATCCTCAGGCTCCCGGTAGAGGGCCACTGTTCCCGCTTCCCGCTTCCCGCCTCCCGTCTCCCGTCTCCCGCTTCCCACCTCCCGCTTCCCCTACTCGGTGGCCTCCAGAGGCGCCGGCAGCGACGCGAAGAAATCCTCCCGGAAGCGCGGCACGTACGCCCCCAGCAGCGCCTCGACTCTCGCCTGCGAGGCGGACGCCACCACCAGACCGGCGTGGTGTCGCTTCGAGAGGCGCCAGGTAATCTCGGGATCGTCGTACGCCGACAGGTCCGGCCACTCCTGGCGCGCCAGCGAGATCAGAAGACCAGCGTGGTCCGTGCGAGCGGGCGGAGTCGCATAGTCCTCGCCGCCCGCACTCGCGACCTCCACGCGCGCCCACTCGCGCCACAGGTTGAGTCCAGTCGCCGCCTCGACGAGCGCTACGATGTTCGCCCCGCCGACGCGGGCTGCCGTCTCGAGGAAGTAGTACC
Source organism: Gemmatimonadota bacterium (assembly GCA_046725585.1). Classification (GTDB taxonomy): domain Bacteria; phylum Gemmatimonadota; class Gemmatimonadetes; order Gemmatimonadales; family Gemmatimonadaceae; genus JAJKIV01. The sequence goes on from JBKOYV010000352.1 coordinate 16,929, forward strand.
GGCCGTCCTCGCGGCTTCGGATGAACTCGGTGTGCAGCGCGCCGCGGCTCATGCCTAACGCCCTCACGATCCGCTCGTTGAGCTCGAGCAGCGTCCGAGACTCCGGCGATCCACGCTGCAGGGTTCGCGTGCAGAACACGCCCCCGCCGTGATACACGTCGAACGGCGGCTGATAGTACCCGTGGGCCTCCGCAAACACGACCTTCCCGTCCCACGCGATCGCATCGACGTGGAAGACGTCGCCCGCCACGTACCGCTCGAGCAGGTGATAGGACTGCTTGTCTCCCAACTCGTCGAGCAGCGGCCACAGCTCGTCCGGGCGCGAGATCATTCGGATGCCTATCGCCGACGCCGAATGCCGCGGCTTGAGGAACCAGGGTCCCGGCACCCGGTCCAGGTATTCACGAATTCGATCGTAGTTGAAGATCGATACGAACTCCGGGACCAGCAGCCCACGCTCCTCCGCCTGCATGCGCATCGCCAGCTTGTCGCGGAAGTAGCGCACGGTGCTCTCGCCCATACCCGGCACCCGCATGTGCTCGCGAAGCGCCGACGCCATTTCCAGGTCGAACTCGTCGAGCGGGACGATGCGGTCGATCGACTCGCGCCTGGCCAGCCAGCTCACGCCGTTCATCATGTGATCCCGACGAGTCGTGTCGGGCATGACCAGCAGCTCGTCTATCGCGTCGCGCGGCCAGTCGAGGTCACGAAGTGCCTCCCGGGTGACCAGCAAAACCCGAGCGCCGAGCCGACGGCATTCGCGAACGAAGTCGTGGCCCTTGAAGTAGCTGGCCAGACAGAGGATCGTGACGGGGGATCGAGGCATGTCCAGTGCAAAAAGGGGCCGAGGCTACAGCAGATTGTAACGATCGTGTGTCGTACTGGCAGCTATCCGGTATCAGCAAGCACCTTGGTTTCCCGCTTCTCGCCGTTTCGCGGGTTTTCGCCGTTTCGCGGTTCCGATTCCCTTCTCCGATTCCCGATTCCCGACGAATGCCCGCGCACGTCGAAAATCTTCGCGAATCGACCGATCGCTCGGTACGAATCGTGGCCCTGGGGCACCTGGCCGACGCAACCGCGGCGCACGATCGCCTCGCGAGCCAGTCGGACGATGAGGCGCTTCACGACTTCCGCGTCGCGCTGCGGCGCCTCCGGAGCTGGGAGCGCGCGTTTCGTCCGTACCTGCGTGACGACATTCGGAAGAAGCTGCGCCGGCGGCTGCGTGACCTGGCGCGGGACACCGGAGCCAGCCGCGACCTCGAGGTGCACCTCGCCTGGTTGAAGGAACAGCGCCGATCGCTCGGCCGACGGCAGCGCCCGGGCCTCGACTGGCTCGTCGCGGAGCTGGAGCGACGGAAGGCGGACGCCGACAAGGCGCTCGAAAAAGACATCGATGGACGCTTCATGCGGCTCGAGTCACGCCTCGCGCGTGTGCTCGAGTCGTACCGTGAGCGCCTCCGCCTGCGGAAGGACGGGAGCGCCGCGCCCCTCCCGGCGTTCGCTGAGGCGCTCGCCCCGCGGGTGCGCAAGGCGGCGAGAGAGCTCGAAACGCATCTGAGTCATGTGCGCTCGGAGCGCGACGTCAGGGAAGGACACGAAACACGCATTGCGGCGAAGCGGCTGCGGTATCTGCTGGAGCCCGTGATGCGGGTCGTTCCCGGCACAGCGGACCTCGTCGATCGCCTCAAGGGCCTGCAAGACGTGCTCGGCGACCTTCACGACGCGCAGGTGTTCGGCGCGGAGATCTCGGAGCTCGCGGTCCATGCGATGGGAACAGCGGATGACGCGCCATCGACGCCCCCCCAGACGCCAACCACCTCGGACGCATCGGCTGAGGGTGACGGGAGCGTCACCGCACCGACGGCCAGCCCGGAAGCCGAAGTCGCTCAGGCACCGCCTGCCGAGTCGACCGCAACCGCGCCCGAGGCATCCACCGTCCCCGGCTCGCGAGCGGCGGAGGAGGAAGTGCCGGTGCCTCCTACGCCTAACGCTGAACTCGCCCCGGGCATCTCCGCCCTCACGGAGCGGCTGCGCGGCCGCGCCACCGTCGCGTTCACGCAGTTTGCTTCCGAGTGGCTTGGCGACAAAGCGGCCGGCTTCTTTCGGGACGTCGACGCGGTGGCCGACCGCATCGCACAGGCGGCGCGCGAAGGCATCGAGATCGAGCGGAAGTATCTGCTTCGATTTCTGCCGGAGGAGGCCCGCGATGGCCGGTGGGTCGACATCGCCCAGGGGTATCTGCCCGGGACGAGACTGCACGAGCGGATCCGACGCATCTCGATTCACCACGGCAGCGGACGCAAGGACGTCCACTTCTACCGGACCGTCAAGCTCGGCGACGGCGTCGCGCGCACGGAAATCGAGGAAGAGACGACCGAGGCGATCTTCCTCGCATTGTGGCCGCTCACGAAGCGCCGCCGACTCCGGAAGCGGCGGTTCGAGATCGACGTCGACGGCCGCACGTGGGAGATCGACGAGTTCCGGAACCGCGATCTCGTGCTGGCCGAGATCGAGCTCGACTCGGCGGACGAAGACGTGACGTTCCCCGGCTGGCTGGAGCCGGCCGTCCAGCGTGAGGTCACGGGAGAGCCGGAGTTCCAGAACTTCAACCTCGCGCGTTAGCTGTTCCGGAGCGCCGTCATCGGATCCACGCGGGTGGCGCGCAAGGCGGGAACGAAGCTGGCCAGCAGCGCCACCCCAGCGAGCACCGCAATCACCCCGCCGAAGGCCACGGGATCGTTAGGCGCGACGCCGAACAGGAATCGCGCGAGAAGCCGCCCGACGAAGAGCGCGGCCACCGTCCCGATCGCGATGCCGAGGAACGTCAGGGTGAATCCCTGCCGGAGGACCATCCGGAGCACGTCCGCCGACTGGGCGCCTAGCGCCACCCGAACGCCGATCTCCTGCCGCCGCTGCGTGACGACGTACGCGATCACACTGTACACCCCGAGCGTGGCGAGCAGCATCGCGGCCGCACCGAAGACCCCCACCAGCAGCAGCACGAACCGGCGATCCGCCACCGACTCCGAGACCACCGTCTGAATGGTGCGGAAGCGCGGCGGCACGTCGGGGCGCAGGTCAGCGACGATCCGCCGTGCCACCGGGATGATCGCCTCCGGCGGCGCGCTGGCACTCACGACGAAGTAGAACTCGCGCGCCTGGACCGGCCGCTGGCGGTAGCTCGCGTAGAACGTCGGACGCGGCTGGTCGGCGAGACTCGCTTCCCGCACATCGCCCACGACCCCCACGACCGTGAACGGCCCCATGTCGCCATCCATGTTGCCGTAC
>JBKOYV010000404.1:0-4434 GCA_046725585.1 Gemmatimonadota bacterium
GTACCGGGTTGCGGTTTTAGCCATACCGGGATCGCTTTGCCTCAAGCCTCCGGAAAGCTGGGAACGCGGATCAGGCGGATCGTGAACGGCAATCATGCGGATCGCTCCTCGGACGCCGATACCTCCGATCACAACGAGCCGGGAGTTGAGAATGGAAGGCCTCGGGAAGCCATGGCCTCCCGAGGCAGTCGAGCAATGATTCTCGGCCGTTTGGGCGAGGAGGCCTGCGTCCACGTGGAGCAATCCGCCTGATCGCCGTTCAAGATCCGCCGACATCCGCGCTCCCGCTGTTGCGGAGTCTCGTCGGCAACGGAAGCGTGTCGCGCGGGAACTAATCCGCCCCTAATCCGGCCCTAATCCGGCCGCATCGCGACCAACGGATCGACCGTCGTCGCCCGCCACGCCGGGACGCTGACCGCCACCAGCGCCACGAGCCCCAGGCCTAACGCCACGAACGAGAACACCGCCGGGTCCCGCGGCTGCGTCGCGTACAGCAGCCCCTCGAGGAATCGCGTCAGCAACGCTCCGCCGAGGACTCCGAGAACGACACCCCACGCCGCGAGCAGGGCGCCGTGACGCAGCACCAGACTAACGATGTCCCGCACCTGAGCGCCGAGCGCGACACGGACGCCGAATTCGCGCGTGCGCTGCGCTACCGAATACGAGATGACGCCATAGATGCCCACGGCCGCGAGCAGGAGCGCGAGCACCGCGAACACCGCGACGACGAGGCCCTGGAACCGCTGGCGCCAGAGCGACCGGCCCACCGCCTGCTCGAACGTCACGATGCGATAGGGCGGCATGTCGGCGTCGAGCTCGCGGAGCACCCGTCGAACGTTAGGCATCAGCGATGACGGATCGCCGGCTTTGACGCGAATGGCGACCGTCTGGGTGTAGGGCGGATAGGCCGTCAGCGGAAGGTATATCGCGGGGCCCATGGGCTCGGGGAGACGATAATGGCGGTAGTCCTGAATCACGCCCACGATCGTGATCCAGGGATTGATCGAGTCCCCGCCGATTTGTACCTGCTTCCCGATCGGATCCTCGTTGGGAAACGCGCGTCGGGCGAACGTGGCGTTGATGACGCCGACCACGTTCACCGTATCCCGGTCCGCATCGGTCAACCCTCGGCCGCGCAGCAGGGGCACTCCGATCGTCCGAAAGAACGTCGGCGAGAGGTACTGATAGTGAGCGACGAAGTCCTCACCCGGCTTTGCCTTCGGCCAGCCCTTGGCCACCATGGACGCCTGGACGTTCCAGCCGCTGAACGGAATCCCCTGCGCGAGTCCGACCGATGTGACGGATGGCATCGCCTGAAGACGCCGCTGGAGCGTCTCGTAGAACGCCAGCCGGCGGTCCCGGCTCTCGTACTTGGCCGAGGGCAGCGAGATGCGGAACGACAGGATTCCCTTCTCCTCGAATCCGAGCGTCGTGCTCGCGAGCGCGCGGTAGCTCTTCACGAGCAATCCGGCGCCGATCATGAGCGTGACGGACAGCGCGAGCTCGCCGACGACGATCGCGTTGCGGAGCCGCCCTCGAGCCGGCCCGTCGCTTCCACCGCGCCCGCCTTCGCGAAGTGCCCGGTCGAGTGAGCCGTCCGTCGCGCGGAAGGCGGGGATGATCCCGAACGCCAGCCCGGAGATGACCGACACGATCGCCGCGAACACGAGAGTCGGCACGTTGACGCCGATCGGGATGTAGTACGGCACATCGTTCGGGAAGCCGAGCCGAAGGAGGCGCACGCCGTACACGGCGATCACGGCCCCGAGCATGCCACCTAACGCCGACAGAATGACGCTTTCCGTCACGAGCTGGCGTACGATGCGACCGCGGCCGGCACCGAGCGCCGTCCGTACCGCGAGCTCACGCTGCCGGGCTGCGCCGCGCGTCAGCGTGAGATTCGCGACGTTCGCGCACGCAATGAGCAGCACGAGCACCACGGCAGCCGAGAACACCTCGAGCGGGCGTTTCAGGTTGCCGACGAGGTCGTCCCGCATCGTGACGACCTCCGCGCGCCAGCCCTCGTTCTCATTCGGGAACTCCCGCGCCAGACGCACCATGATGACGTCGAGGTCGCGCTGAGCCATCTGGGACGTGACGCCCGGCTTGAGTCGACCGATGGCGCCTGCATACCCACGGTTGCCGTGCAGCTCGTTGCGTCCCGGAACGAACGGCATCCACGCCTGCCCATTGTCCGGAAACGCGAAACCACGCGGCATGACACCAATGACGGTGTACGGCTCCAGATTGATCGTGACGGTGCGGCCGACGATGTCGCGATCGCCCGAAAATCGGCGCTGCCAGAGCCCGTAACCCAGGATCACGACGTGGTCGTTCCCCTGCACCCCTTCGCTCTCGAGGAACGTCCGGCCAAGAATGGGACGCACTCCCATCAGCGGAAACAGGTTTGGGCTCACCTCGGCGCCCTCGAGCCGCTCCGCACCACCGACACCGGCACCCGTGAACGACGGCGAATTCCACGTCCAGATCCCGAGCGCCGTGAAGCTCTTGCTCTCGTCCCGCCAGCTCGTGTAATCGGGATACGAGATGTTGACGCCGGTGACGTTCTTTGCCGGAATCCCCGCGTAAACCGCCACGAGCTCGTCGGGCTTCTCGAATGGGAGCGGGCGAATGAGCGTCGCGTGAACGGCGCTGAAGATGGTCGTCGTGGCGCCGACGCCCAACCCCGTACAGAGAATTGCGGCGGCGGCGAATGCCGCGTTCGCACGGAGCGAGCGCGCGGTATAGCGAATGTCCTGGAGGATGCCCATGAGCGCCTCACTGATGTTTACGCGACGACGCCGGCGGCGTTCGATCGCGATGCACTCGTCGCGGATGCTGCTCACTGCTCCGAACTCCCGCTCGGCCTGCGCGCGCGCGTCACCGGGCGAGAGTCCCTGCGCGGCAAAGTCGGCAGTGAGGAGCGCGAGGTGTGCGTCGATCTCGTCTTCCACACTGCGGCGAATGTCGCCGCGGGGCAGACGCAACAGGCGACGCCACCCGCTGGAAGAATTCACCGGATTACACCGGCTGTGTCGTGGTTCGGAGGATCTTGCCCATCGCCTCTACGAACCGCGTCCACGCCGCCGTCTCGGCCTTGAGCTGCGCGCGGCCGACTGGCGTTAGGCGGTAGACCTTCGTGCGGCGGTTCGTGTCGGAGAGTCGCCACTCGCTTTCGATCCATCCCCGCTCCTCGAGCCGGTAGAGGGCCGGGTAGAGCGAGCCCTGACCGAGCTTGAACGCGTCGCCGGTGAGTTGCTGGGTCCACCGGGCGATGGCGTACCCGTGGGCGGGACCCCACGAGAGCGTCTTGAGAACCAGCAGGTCGAGCGTGCCTTGCAGGAGGTCGAGGGTCGTTTGGGCCACGGGAGTACGGTTCGGATGTCCACAGTTCGCGTGCCGACATTTCGACATCCGACATATGTGGCTGCGGATCTCTGGATGTCAATAGGGCCCGGCTTCGGCGCGCTCGGTCACCGATCGCAGCGGCGGCGAGCTAATGGAGAACTGAGATTGGGGTGATCAGGGCGGAGGCCGGATTCGTTTGGTTCGTTTGGGGTCAGAGTCCTAATTCATCACTCGAACGCGGGTGATCCACAACCTACGCAGACGACACGCAACCAAACGCGGCCGCGTGCAATCGAATGATGAGTTACGACTCTGACCCCGTACGGAGCGCATCTGACGCCGTACGGAGCGCATCCTTTCGTCAAGTGTTTTGGCTGCCACCGCTACTTGGCGAGAACGCCCGCCGACGCGCCGAGGAAGCGTGCGTATCGCTCCACCGCTTTGACGACGGCCTCACGATCCGTGCGACCCAATGCCTTGAACAGCGTCGGCTTCACGGTCACCGTGCCCTTCTGGATGGTCCGCTGCCACGAACCGACCACCTCGCCCCGCACGACGATCACCGGCTTGAGGACTCCGCCACCGGCATTCACGCGCGTCGCGTACTTCGGATCCAGAATGTCCCGCCGATCGCGGTACGCGACCGTGAACTCATCCCACGGCGGAAGCAGATAGGCAGCGCTCGATCCCGTCCGACCAACCTTCGAGTCCGCGAACCAGAACGTGCGGCCATCCACGTCGTCGCTCGCGAGCTCCGACTTCACCCAATCCAGCCCCGCGCGGGCGTCCGTGATGGTCAGACCTGCCCACCAGGCAAAATCCTGAATGGTCGCCGGACCATGACTCGTGAAGTAGCGCCGGGCCAGCTCGCCTAACGCCTCCTCCCGATCGAGGGTGCGTGCGGCCGGCAGCCATTCCTCGAGCAGGGTGAACGTCTGCTGCTTGCCGTCGCGCGGCCCGAAGCAGAGGAGTCCGCGCTGGGAGAGAACGCCAAGCAGATGCAGGCCGCGCGCATCGTGCGTCGCGATCCCGGCGGCGTTCCAGATCTCATAGAGCGCGTCGCGCCTCAACACCTTGCCGCCACCG
>JBKOYV010000281.1:0-7507 GCA_046725585.1 Gemmatimonadota bacterium
GGCGCTCTCACCGCGCTTCAACCATGTGATGCTTGTCGTGTCCAACCTGGATTCGTCGATCACGTTCTACACTGCCGCCTTCGATCTCCAGGTCGCACAGCGCATCACCGAGCTGAGCGTGACCGGCGCGAACGGTGCGCCGAGCGCGCGTCCCGTGAAGATGGGCCTGCTCAAGTTCCCGGGGCAGGAATTCGTGCTCGAGCTGGGCGAGCGACCGGCGACGTCCACGGGTCCGGCTCCGTACTACCAGCACCTGGGCGTCGACGTCCGCGACATCGCAGCGGCCGCCGAGCGCGTGCGGAAAGCAGGAGGGCGGGATCCCTCTCCCATCCAGACCGTCAGTACGTCGAGTGGAACTGTCGCGAAGAACATGTTCTTCCGCGGACCCAGCGGAGAGCTGGTCGAGCTAATGCAGATCGTCTCTGGCGAGTTCTGATCATCGACGTTCCAGAGACGCGGCGGACGGCGCTACGCGCCGCCGCTGATGTTAGCGTTAGGCAGTCTTACGTCGCTCTCGTGTGGTGTTACGTGGCGCGTGCGAGGCGGCGCTGCCCTCCCGGTCGTCGGTGCGGTAGGAGGGCTCAACGCCTAGGGAGGCTGCGTGCCCCGACAGCGCGTGGTCGCTCGATCCCCGCAAACCCGCTGAGCGCGAGCCAGGCGGGGAACGCCCGGACGAGCTCCCGGAAGCCAACCAGGCGGATGAGACCCGCGCGGCGCATATCGTCGAGCCGCACGTCACCCATCCAGACCTTCGTCAGCGCGGCGAGATCCGCATCGACGACCAGGTCCACCTCGAAGCCCGGCTCCTTCAGGCAGACGTCCACGTTAGGCCGCTCGAGAATCAACCAGAAGGTGTTAGGGGACCGGGCGACTCTCGGCACGCCATGGAAGTCGAACCGGACCACCACGCGCCGATCGGGGAAGCGCTCGACGTTCAGCCGCCGGTGGATATCCCACATCAGGAGCCCTGGGTCGAGGTCGTCCGCGTCGATATGGGTCCGGGCCCACCGTTGGCCCCATTCGCCGAGCCCCTCGATGAGTGGGCGAAACTCCTCGCCGGCGGGTGTCAGCGAGTACTCGCGCCCACGCCCCTTCGTCCTCGCCACGCTCCGGACGATCCCGGCGTTCTCGAGCTGCTGCAGGCGCTGGGCGAGCAGGGTGCGCGACATGAGCGGCACACCTCGGTGCAGATCGCTGAAACGGTGGCTCCCGCAGACGAGCTCCCGAAGCACGAGCGGGGTCCAGCGCTCGGCGAAGATCTCCGCAGCCTTGGCGACCGGGCAGAACTGGCCGTACCCCTTCATGTTGGTTGAGGGTAGCGTGCCCCGGGGACACGCCGCAAGTCCATTTTTTGTGCTTTCATTCTCCCGGCCGCCGGCGCCATCCTGCCGATAACGAAGGAGGTGCGTCATGGCCGTGAGAACTGTGTTCGAGACCGAGCGCCGCCGCGAAACCGTTCTCGATGATGGCAGCCTCGCCGACCTGGCGCGGCGTTTCCGGGGTGAGCTGATCCGTCGCGACGATCCGCCATACGACGCCGCCCGCCGCATCTGGAACGGGGCGATCGATCGCTATCCCGCGCTCATAGCGCGATGCACCGGCGTCGCTGATGTCCAGGCCGCTGTCCGGTTCGCGCGCGAGCACGAGCTCGTCGTGGCGGTGCGAGGCGGCGGCCACAACGTCGCCGGTACGGCCGTCTGCGATGACGGGGTCGTCATTGATCTCTCCCCGATGAAGGGCATGTGGGTCGATCCGGCCGCTCGAACGGCGCGAGCGCAGGCGGGACTCCTGTGGGGGGAGTTCGACCGGGAAACCCAGGCCTTCGGACTCGCCATGACCGGTGGGATCATTACCCACACGGGCATCGCGGGTCTCACCCTCGGCGGGGGGCTCGGCTGGCTGATGCGCCGACACGGGCTCGCCTGCGACAACCTGCTCTCGGCCGATGTAGTCACAGCCGACGGCGAGCTCCTTCGCGCCAGCGCCGAGGAGAACGCCGACCTCTTCTGGGGTCTCCGTGGTGGCGGCGGCAACTTCGGCGTGGCCACGTCCTTCGAGTATCGTCTACACCCCGTCGGACCAATCGTCCTGGCTGGCGTGATACTCCACCCAGCGGCGCGAGCCCGCGAAGTCCTCCGCTTCTACCGCGACTTCATCGCGGCCGCACCCGACGACCTAACGACGATCGCGGTTCTCAGAATGGCACCGCCCGCACCGTTCCTGCCTGCGTCGGTGCACGGGCAGCCGGTGGTGGTCATCGGCGCGTGCTACGCGGGCCCGTTGGAGGAGGGCGAGCGAGCGGTCGCCGCGCTCCGGCGCTTCGGGGAACCGCTCGTGGACCTCATCCGCCCGACGCCCTACGCGTCACATCAGGCCCTGTTCGATCCCACCGCGCCCCATGGACTCAACTACTACTGGAAATCGGAGTACCTGCCGCCGCTCAGCGATGCCCTGATCGATACGCTCGCGGAGCACGCCTGGCGCGTCGAGACGCCTGAGTCCTACACGATCATCTTCCACCTGGGCGGCGCCGTCGGGAGGCAGGACCCGGAGGGATCGGCCTTCGAGGACCGGCGGGCGACTCATGCGACGGTCATCGACGCGGTCTGGTCAGAGCCCGCGCGGGCGTCTGCGTGCGTTGAGTGGACCCGGACATTCTGGGAGGCGATCCGTCCGTATTCCACGGGGCACATCTACGTGAACTTTCTCGGCGAGGAGGGGCAGGACCGCGTGCGTGCGGCCTACGGCGAGGCGAAGTATGAGCGGCTGCGTGCGCTCAAGCGGAAATACGACCCGGCGAACTTCTTCCGCGTGAACCAGAACATCAAGCCCTAACGAGATCGACGCGTACAACGGCTGACTGGAACTAACCCGCGGGGCAGAGCAGCACTGGCACGAGCTTCTCACATGTCTTGCAGGAATGGGCCGAAAGACCGTGCAGCCAATAAAGCGCATTGTCCTGCTGTTCGCTCGTGCGCCTGGCGGTGTTGGGTAGATAGTAGATCTCCGACATCGCCCACTGCTGGTGCTTCCCCTTGTCGACCGCATCATCCGCGGTGGCTTCCTGAATCAGCCGAGGCGCGGCGCAATTTCCGGGTTCGCTGGCCGTCGGGTCTTTCGCACCGGCGTAGTGCTCGCGCGAGATGGCCACGCCATGAATCGTGGTGCGCGGCATGGTGTCGGCGGTGCGCGTCTTGCAAACGGTGTAGCCCTTGCGCTCGGCAACCGCGAGGAGCTTCGCATTGCCGATGCCGGGGCCCGACGCAGCGACGAACGTCTTCTCCGGGCAAATGAGAATGCCCACCATGAACTCACCCCTCGTTTCGGCCGAGACGATGGACACGGGGGTGAAACCCGGGGGAGGCAAGACCTCCATCAGGGCGGGAGGCAAGGCCTCCATCAGGCAGTATTTCTTCGGCTTCCCTGCCTCAGCTCGAACATTTCCGGAACTGACCAACGCAGCCAAAACGTTTTCGAGTTTGGCTTCAGCCAAATCTTTGACTACAAGCGGTCGACCTGGCGCGACCGTGTTGATGTACTGCTCCTTGGGTTTGAGCTCGTTGATGATCTGTTGAATTGTCAGGCCGGCCTTTGCCTTTTCTTCCTTGAGCAGCTTCACTATGCGCAATCGAATGTCCGCGCCTCCGAAGCGCGCCGTCGTTTCGTCAACCAGCGGAATGCCGCCGCGCATGCTCCGGAGCGCTTTGAGCCGGGGATCGTCCTCGGCCTTGGCGCGCGGGGCTCCCGCGGCGCGCACTGGGGCAGGCATTGCGGTCCACGGCTTGGTGGTGCCACTGCGGACCGCCGCATAGCTGGACATCTCCGCCACGAACTGCAGCAATAGAAAGCGGCTGCGTGCTGACTCATTGAGATGGAAGCGTGCTTCATGCACCTGGTTACACCGGGCGCAGTGCCCGCTCCCGTAAACGAGCAACTCCTCGCCGTACACCTTCCGCGGGGTCGCGATAGCGGTATCGGGACCGCTGGGTGGAAGCGGCGTGAAATCCTTGCGCAGGAATGTCAGTTCCCCGTTCGCATCTGAGCGCACCCAGCCGAGGTGCGGTCCATCAGTCAGGAATTGCTTGAAGGAGCAGCCCCTGGCCTGCGGGTCGCTAGTGACTTGAACGAGGTGCCACATCTCCCTCCGCTTGTGGCGCCACACCTGGGCCTGCGGCTGCGAGAGGTAGTAGGCCTTCGCCGCGCCTTTGAGCTCGGTGGGCGCGGAGCCTTGTTCGACCTGCACGCAATCGGTCGAGAGTTTCACGGAGATCGGAGCAGTCTCGCGCGGGTGCGTTACGTGTATTCTTGCACGATCACGCGGGATAAGAAATTAGCTCTCAGCGGCCAGCTTTGCTACAGCCCAGGCCTTGAAGCGCATCGGCGCCGACCAACCGACCGGCCGTCAGCTACGCTCACGCGCGTAGTGAAGCCCTACCACCCCGCTCGGATACGGTGTCGCGGACGTTAGGCGGAACGTCGCGTGCACGCCCGCCGGCAGCAGCCGCTTGCCGGTCCCCAACGTGAGCGGGTACAGCAGCAGATGCAGCTCGTCGACGAGATCATTCGCGAGGAGCGCGTGGACGAGCTGGCTGCTGCCGTCGGTCATGATGTTCTTCCCCGGCTCCGCCTTCAACGCGCGCACCGCCTCAATCACGTTGTCGCGAATGATCGTGGTGTTGCGCCAGATTGGATCCTTCAGCGTCCGCGACACCACGTACTTCTTCGGGGCATTCATCATGTCGCCGAACAAGTCACCCGGCGGGAGCGGCTCGAAGGCCTCGGCGTGCGTCACGTACGTACGGCGACCCAGTAGGAACGCGTCGGTGTCCTTCATCAGCGCGCCGAACGCCAGCCCGATGTCGTCGTGCCAGTAGGGCAGCGTCCAGCCGCCGAACTGGAATCCTCCGTCCCGATCCTCGTCCTTGCCTCCGGGTGCCTGCATGACGCCGTCCAGCGTCAGGAACTCGGACACGATGAGCTTTCTCATGCGAACCGTCCGTTGATGGCCTAGTGGTTGAGCCGTTTGCCGTCAAACCGGTCGCGGCGTGGCGGCGAGTTGGGCCCTCACCTACACGTCGTACGAGCGTGGTCTGGATCGACACGGTCGGCTAGCTCTGTGCCATCGACGGCGCGTTCGGTGCTCTCAGGGCCTCTCGGGTCGGTGCGGCGGCCGCGAGCGTGCGGCACGACCCACATCTTCGTCCGACTCGACCTGGCCTGTCCATACGTTAGGCAGGCGGCCATTCAGGCGGATCGTGCGTCGCCCACTCGCAGAAGACGTCGTCGAGCCCGTCGGCGGAGTCCGTCAGCTGGTTGGGCGCGGGGAACGGGGTCCTGAACGTGAACGCGTGCGGCGTCGGCCCATGTTCCCTGAGGTGCTGCAGCCGCTCCTGCGCGTCAGGCACCGTGGGGACCTGGCCCGCCGGAATCCACCAGAGGACGAGGATCGGGCCCTCGATCTGCTCGAACCACTGCTTTCGCCCGCGCAACACGTCGACGTGCCCGCTCTTGTACACGAACTGCTGGAGCGACTCGAGCGACTCCCACACCGACAGGTTGATGGCCATGAGCTCATCACCGGCGTACGGACGGATGGCCGTGGCGTTGCCGTCCTCGGTCTGCAGCCGCCACACGAAGCCGGGGCTTCGATCCGCCAGCGCGTTGATCGGATCGAGTTGGGTCCGGAAGCCTTCCATGATTGCCGTCTCGAGCGGCGCCCGGAATCGTCCGATGTTCGCCTGAGCGAGGTGGAAGCGTGTCACGGTTTCTCCTCCGTCTGGCGGCAGGAAGGTCACGAGACCGAGGGCGGCCGATGCGCACGATCGCGCGGCGTCTTCTCCGCGCCAGTCCCGAGGTGCAACCGGTGGAGCAACCGGTGCAGCCAGGGCGCCCCCATGTACCCAACGGCGCTGACGAAGACGAGCCCGGCGAAGAGGGCGTACAACCCCGCAAGGAGCTTCCCGGCTGCCGTATGTAGCGCATCGACCGGGCCCATGCCGCCGAGCAGCATGGAGGCGTTGAGGAACGCCTCGAGCCAGTCGAGTCCTTCGGTCCAATGGTAGATCGCCATCCCCAGGAGGAGCACGGCGAACAGGACGACGAACGCCCTCCCGGCCTGGCCGAGGGCGCGCCGGCGGAAGAGCGGCCACGGGAGCAGCGGTTCGTCGCGGTGCTCGTACACGGCCCCAAAGTACGCCCGTGTTGGCGTCGAACGCTACGGTGACGCTGCCGCGAGCGGCCAGTATGGCCTGGAGGATCTGGAGTAGGTGTGGCACTATCATGTGCGCTTGCGCCAATGGCCTGCGTGCGCTCTGGCGCCGCGCCGGCACTATCAGCTTGACGTTAGGCGCTCGCGGCGTGCCTTGGAGGTGCGAGCCCCCGCCAACGAATCGTGACCATGCAGCTCGGCGAGCGCATACTCTACCACCAGATCCATCCGCTCAAGCTCGCCACCGACATCGGCACTGCCATCGCCGCCACCGCGCTCTTCTGGCAGTGGCGTGCTGGCCTCGCTTTGGTCGTCGGCTTCCTGCCGTCCATTCTCGTGAGCGCCGCGCTGCTCCGATGGGCGAACCTCGAGCCGTATCGCGCGTCGGCTTTCGGCCGATACGTCGGCCGGTTCATGACTCGCCGCGTGGAGCTTGCCCGGCTCGCGGGCCTGATCCCGCTCTGGTTCGGCGCGTGGCTGCATCGCCCGGCTCTCGTTGCACTCGGCGGTGCCTGGATTGTAGCGTGTTGGTTGTGGGGCCTTCGCGGATCACCTGCAGCCGCCCGCACTGAGTGACGATCTATGCAAGCCAACCCGTATCTGAGCTTCGACGGCCGGTGCGAGGCCGCGTTCAAGTTCTACGAGCAGTACCTGGGAGCCAAGCCGGGAACGATCTTCCGCTACGCCGGCACGCCGTTCGCCGATCAGGCCCCGGCCGACTGGGGGAACAAGGTCATGCACGGGAGCCTAACGATCGGTGACCTGGAACTGATGGCTGCCGATGTGACCCCCGACCGGTACGAGCCGCCGAAAGGGTTCTCGCTCTCGCTCCACATCGAGAACGTGACCGACGCCGAGCGCATCTTCGGCGCGCTGAGCGAGGGCGGCAGGATCGTCATGCCGCTCGAGAAGACGTTCTGGGCCGATCGGTTCGGCATGGTCGTCGATCGGTTTGGTGTGCCGTGGCTGATCAACTGTGGAGGATCAGACCAGCCGACGGAAGCCTAACGTCATGGGCCGCGGAACGCGCAATAGTCCTATGGATCTCTTATGAAAGACATTCCCCGTCCGCCTTTTCATTCCCTTTCGTCGAGATTCACAGACGGTGCCTTTGAGCTCGGCGCCGACCTCGAGGACGAGATTGATCCGCCTGCTGGACCCAGCAAGGCGGAACGCGTCAGGTTGCGCACGCTGCAGCGGAAGCATGTTCAACGGATTCTTGCCAAGAATCCGAATCATCCGAAAATCGAACACGTCGTCGACAACCGGGTGTTCCTCCTCGGGCTCGATCAACTGTAC
>JBKOYV010000169.1:0-7455 GCA_046725585.1 Gemmatimonadota bacterium
CCTTCTCTATCGGCCAACTCGGCCGATCAATGTGTTCGTGGGCTGGTGCGCGAACGAATACCATATCGAGGCCGGCACCACCGAGGGACGCGCGGAATACCGCCACCTGATCGACCAGGCCGCTGCGTTAGGTGCCCAGTACGTGCTCTACGCTCCCTCGAACTCGGCGCTCTCGCGGCGTGAAGACAGCGTGGACGACTGGAGCTGGGAGCACGTGCTGTGGCTCGGACTCGGGCAGAAGATCCGCAGGAACGAGTGGGATCCGCGCTCGAGCCCGATACCGGCGAGCGTACGGGAGATGCTCGACTACGCGCGAGGCAAGCGTGTGGGCCTGCTCGCGTACGTCTATCCCGTACTTCCCTTCTCGCAGAACCCCACCTGGCTTGTTCCTTCGCGCAGCGATCCGAAACGACGCAGCGCCAGCCTCGCAAACCGCGCGCTGCAGGATTGGCTCATCGATGAGCTGGTCGCGTTCCACCGTCGCACCGGAATCGCGGGCTACGCGTTTGACCACACGTTCCTGACGTTCGAGGGCAGCAGTCGTTATGCACAGTGGTGGGGCTGGCGGCGCGTGATGGAGGAGCTGCGGCGCCGTGTACCCGACATCGTGATCGACGGTCGCCAGGCGTACCACCTGTACGGGCCGTGGAGCTGGCTGGCCGGCAGCTATCCGCACCCGACGTTCAACGACGAGCAGCCGGAGAGCTTCACGCCCTACCCGGATCTTCACTTCGACCGCGTATCGGCGGACCGCGAGCGCTACACGGCGTACCGCTACCGCAACTACGAGTTTGCGCCGAGCGAGATAGTCCCGGGCTTCATCACGCATCAGACGTCGCGATCGAACGATCGGGACGAGATGCCGTCGGTGAAGACCGCGGACCGCGGAGTCGTTCTCCTGCCCTACCGCGTGCGTGACTGGGACTACCTCGGCTGGCGATACTCGCTGCTGTCATCGATCGCGGTGGGTGGGTGGAACAACGTGCTGAACATGATCCCCGCTCGCGACAGTGCGGAACGCGCCAGCTTCTCGCAGGGCGATCGCGCGTGGCTGCGCCGTTGGCTCGACTGGACCGTTCAGAATAGAGAGTACCTGCGGAACACGCGCACGATCCTGGGTCAGCCGGCATTCGCAAAAATCGATGGGACCTCGGCGATCGTGGGGAATCGTGGCTTCATCTTCCTCTTCAACCCCGACGCTCGGCGACTGTCCGCGAGCGTGCGGCTCGACGAGTCGATCGGCCTGCGCGGCGCCGGCCGATTCGTGTTGCGCGAGCTTTACCCGAGGGAAGGCACGCGGATCGGCAAGGCTGGAGAGGGTGCGTGGGGCGCGGGCGACGCGGTGACGCTCGAGATCGATGGCGGATCGGCACGCGTGCTCGAGATTCAGCCCGCAACAAACTTCGGTGGCGCGATGCTCTTCAACGCGCCCGGCCGCGCGGTCCTGGCGAACGGCGTGCTCGATGTCCGCGACGTGCGCGGCGAGGTTGGAACGGCCACTGCGCTGCTCGTGGCCGTGCCACGTGGCGCGCGGGTCGAGCGAGCGAGCGTCAACGGCGTCGAGGTTCCGCTCGGGCCCCGCCGCGGCGACGTGGTGGAGCTCCGCGTACGGTTCGACGGCACGGAGTTTCGACGGCTCCAGGCAGCGGTCATCGGCGAGTCGACGTTCAGCGGCGGTACGCTCCGCGGGGAGCTCACGATTCCGAAGCGCGTGTTCGATCAGCTCGCGGCTCGGAAACGTGCGTGGCCGATTCCATGGACGGCGGACGATTCGCTGACGACATGGCTTGTCCCGGAGCGGCTGCTTCTCTACGCGCAGTTCGCCGAGCCTGACGCCAAGTGGGACGTTCGCCTGCGGATTGACGGCGAGCCGGTCGAGATGCGGAAGGCGTACACGGCGGTGCGCGTGGTACCGTCCACGTTCGTCGGCTTTTATGCCGATGTCTCGCAACTCGAGCCCGACCGACCGCACCGGTTCGAGCTCGAGATTCCCACTATTGCGCCTGGCAGGTTTCGCGGATTGTTCTTCGAGAACGTCGAGCCGGAGTACACGACCATCATACGGCCGTTCGCCGCCAAGTGACCCGGCGCATCCGCCTAACGTCTATTTCGTGATGCCGAACGTGAACACCGTCCGCGAGTGGTACGTTTCGCCGGGTCGCAGGATCGCGGATGGGAACTGCGGCTTGTTAGGCGAGTCCGGGAAGTGGTGCGTCTCGAGACAGAAGCCGCCGCGACGCGGGTACGCGTGGCCGTTCTTCCCCACGACCTTCCCATCGAGGAAGTTCCCGGTGTAGAACTGCACGCCCGGTTCCGTGGTCGCCACGTCGAGCGTCCGCCCGCTGGTCGGCTCGACCACGTGCGCGGCGTGAACGAGGTCGGTGCTTCCCTGCGGACGGTTCAACACGAAGGTGTGGTCGTACCCGTGTCCGTTCATCAGCTGCGGGTCCGGCTGATCGATTCGGGCCCCGATCGGCGTCGGCGTCCGGAAATCGAACGGCGTCCCGGCGACCGGCGGCAGATCGCCGGTCGGTATGGACGTCGAGTCGATCGGCACGTAACGGTCCCCGTCGATGCTCACGACGTGATCGAGCACCGTCCCCGAGCCCTCGCCGGCGAGATTGAAGTAGGTGTGCTGGGTCAGGTTGACGGGCGTGGGCTTGTCGGTCGTCGCCTCGTACTCGACCGCGAGCTCGTTCCGGTCCGTCAGCGTGTACGTGACCGTCGCGCGCAGCGTACCGGGGTAGCCCTCCTCGCCGTCAGCGCTCGTGTATCGCAACACCAGTCGCGCGCCGCTCGTGTCCGCACTCGGCTCCGCCTGCCACACGACCTTGTCGAAGCCTTTGAGGCCGCCGTGCAGCGCGTTAGGTCCGTTGTTCACGGCGAGCCTGTAGGTCGTCCCATCGAGCGTGAACTGCCCCTTCGCGATCCGGTTCGCGTAGCGGCCCGTGATCGCGCCGAAGTACGGGCTGCTTTTCACATAGCCCTCGAGATCATCGAAGCCCAGGACGATGTCGGCGATGTTGCCGGCGCGGTCGGGCGTGCGGAGCGAAAGGATGATCCCGCCATAGTCGATCACGCGCATCTCGATCCCGCGAGCGTTCGTCAACGTGAACGCGTGAGTCTGCTCGCCAGTGGGAAGCGTGCCAAACGGAGCGCGTGTCACCCTCGCGCCTGACGGCGCTGCAATCGAATCGAGAGTGGTCAAGTCAGAGGCCTTCGCGGAAGATCGCGTCGTGTCAGGTGGGGTATCCGGTCTTGCACATGCCGCGAGAATGCCGAGCGCCAGCGTCCCGGTCGCGCGGCGCAAGTGGAAACGGCTCATGGTTTCGCCACGCCGCTGAGTGTCAACGTTGTTCTCACGTAGCCGTCGGCATTTGCTCCAGTGGACGGGAAGATAACGTCCACGGTTCGGAGCGCACCCGGCTTTTTCGGTCCAAGCTGTACCGACGCGCCTGCGCCCGCCGTTGCGTCGAGCGCCCTGGCCGTCGCCTCGTCAGGCGCGCGTACACCGAACGTGTAGCGCTGCCCTGCCCGCCCCTCGAGGGTGACTACATATCGGTCGGACCCGGATGCGCCGAGTCGCTCGCTCAGGACTCGTGGCGCCCGCGAGCGACTTCCGATGGTCGCCGGTATGATGGGCGGCAGTATCCCCCAACCGCCGGTGAATCGCACCTCAACAACGGACGAATCCGTGAGCGGTCCACTTATCGTCGCGTGCACGTCCCCCGGAGTCGTGACCGTCGTCATGCCGCGGGAGACGCGGGCGCCTAACGGGAGCGCCGGCGAGAACACGAGCTCGAGCGGCGCGCGAACTGGTCCGAGGCGTCGGACTGTCGCCGTCATCGCCTCGAGCGTCTGGCGCAGCGTGAGCGAGATCGTGTTCCGCCCCACCGGCACGTTGTGCACACTCACCGAGTCCCAGCCGGGCGGCAGGTGCGGCGCAAGCGTCACACGGCCGCGGGGCACGTCGACGTCGATGCCCAGCAGGCCGCGAAGAAGAGGCGTGAGGACCATCGACGTCGCGAAGAACTGGTGTGGCACCGCCGTGTCGAGGGGCTTGTAGAGCCGGCCGGAGATCACTTCAGGGTTTCGGCCGAGCGACTGGTCGAACCCGGTGCGTGCACTCGCCTGCAATGCGAAGAACCCGGCGGACGCGTTGTGATACCGATACTGCGCGAGCGAGACGAATCCCGTCACGAACGGCCACACGGCGCCGTTGTTGTAGTGCAGCGGGTCGAACAGTGCGCTCGTCGCGCTCAGGGGACGCGCGCCCCAGTCCGTCATGATGTCGGACGACGCGAGTCGCGTCGCCATCTGCGCCCCGCGTGTCGAGTCGAACACGGCAAACGACATCGCGGTCGCCGGCCAGGCGGTGAGGTTCGTGTTGACCGACCCATCCTTCAGCAGCGCGAACGCGTATTGGCCCAGGCTGGGCAGCCAGAGCTTGGCCTCGAGGGTCTGCAGCGCCCGCGCGCGAATCTCGAGCGCACTGTCGGCCAGCGCGGCGCTGCCTAACGCACGTGCCATGGCGGCGAACCGGTCGAGCGACGCTGCCCAGACGCCGCCAAGGTACACGTCGGAGAGGATGCCGATCTGCAGATCGCCCACCTCGAGCGCACCCGCACCCGCCGCCGGATTCTCCATCAGTCCGTCGCCGTTCACATCGGTCTTGCGCGACCAGTCGTACGCGCGCTTCAGGTTCGTCCACAGCTCGCGGACGAGCGCGGTGTCGCCCGTCTGCCGCCAGTACTCGCCGAACGCGAGAATCCAGAACGGGGTCGTGTCGCCGTGATAGAACGGATACGGGTAGCTGAACCAGTCGACGCGCTTCGCGCCCTGCGAGATCTCGTGCGTGATCTTCCCATCCGCGCGCTGGTATTGCGAGAAGAATCGGAACACCCCGTCGCGCACGAGCGTCGTGAGGCCCACACCGGTCATCGCGAACGAGTTGATCGCCGCATCACCGCCGAAGAACCACCCGAAGCCCGGCCGGTCGCTCGACCCTCCCGATAACCCGTACCCAGCCACGAGCCCGCAGCCCAGGTCGGGATTGCAGACGAACGACTCGTCGAGGTTCACCTTCGCGTACTCGACAGCCCTGTCGAGTAACGAATCCGGCGAATGCAGCGAGAACGTCGTGCTTCGCAGCGAATCCGCGTGCGCCACGCGCCGCTTCCATTCACGCTCGGCCGCACCTGGCGCGATCAGCATCCGGTACATCGCCAACGCCGAATCGCGCGGCATGGCCCCGCCCGCAAGCACGATCGGGATGTACGCCGTGTGCAGGTTCACGTTATGCCCTGGTGGCTCGCCGAGCCTTGGCGCCGTGTATCGGTCGGTTCCGCTGCCCACGCCTAACACGAGCTGCGGCGGTGCTGCCGAGAGCATGTGCGCCGGCACGTCCGACGCCTGCGTTACCGCCGGCGAGCCGAAGAAGGCGTTGATCGACCGCTTGCCTTCGGAAAAGAGGAACGCGCGCGCGTTCTGCTCCCACACGAGGTACTGCCCGCCAAGCGCCGCGGGCCAGGCGAAGTGGATGTCGGGGGCGAACGTCGCGATGATGTCGAGCGGACGAATCGCGTCGACCTCGAGCAGGATGATGACCGCGGGCAGCTCGAGCGGGACGAAGACGTGCTCGCGAACCGTGAACTGCTCGTACGCGTACTCGATGGTGACCCCTTCGGGCCGCTCCACGACCGACCGCGCGACAGCGCGACCGGCGATCGGCTCGGTATACTTCGGGACGCGGAAGGACAGCTCGAGGTCGTGCATCCATTTGATCGGCCACGACCACATCTCGAGCCGGCCGTCTTCCGTTCCCATCGCGATCGCGCGGCGGCCGACGGCCGCGAGGTACATACCAGGTCGCGCGTCCCCTCGCAGCTCCAGGGGCGAGGGGCCGAGCGGGAAGAACGGGATGGTGCTCGTCGTCGTGTCGGTTCCCGAACGGGAACCGGGCGGCGGGGCGCCCGGCGCGCGCGGGGGCGGGGGCGGGTCCTGTGCTGCGGCGGCCCGTCCCGCGATGATGCCAATGGCCAGCGCACGCACGAACCAGCCTGAGCGCCGGATCGAAGGCGGCAAGAGAGTAGATCGCGCCATGGCCGCGAGTATGTCGCTTGCCGGTGATCACGGCAAGGCACCGGCCCGAGTCCTCGGGCCGGTGCCTCTCCCGGCGCGCGGCGTTTCGGGAGGCGGCGCGCGGTGCCTAACGCGTTTCGGCGCCTGATCGCCGTTAGGCGAGACCGGCCAGAGCGAATACTGATTCCCTACTGCCCCGCCCTCCGCGTCGCGCGCCACTGACCCGCGACCCCCGTCCCGCCGCCGGTCACGGAACCGGCCATTGTGCCGCCGCTCAACCGACCCGCGAATCGCATCCGGTGCTGCCCGCGCGCTCCTGCACCGCCGGTCGTGTCGGCGATCGTGAAAATCACGCTGTCGCCAACGACGCGCGCACTGTCGACCGAGAGCGCTCGGCCTCCGGAGGTCGCCGTGCCGGTGAGGCGCTGGTAGCTCTGGCCGAGCCGGAGCTCGTACGTGCGCGCCTCCCCGTCCGCGGGCGCACTGAGCGTCCACGCCCCTTCGACCTTCGAGGGCATGACCCAGTAGAACACCACGCGCCCGCTCACCTCCAGAACGCTGTCGGCCACCCAGTCGCCCATGTCGAAGGCATGCGAGACCACGCGTGACCCCGGCCGCAGCTCGCTGAACAGTTTGGGGCGCAGCTTGACGTTGAGCGCGGGGAGCAGGTAGAGCGTCACGACGGTCGCATCGCGCAGGTCGGTTTCGAACAGATCCGCGTTTCGGAACTCCACGAGCTGCGTCACGCCTGCTGTGTCCGCGTTCTTGCGGCTCTCGAGGATTCGCTGCGGGTCGATGTCGATGCCGACGCCGCGTGTGCCGAACTGCTTGGCGGCGGCGATCACGATGCGGCCGTCGCCGGAGCCGAGATCGAATAACCGGTCATTCTTCGTCACTCGCGCGACGGAAAGCATCGCCGCCACGACATCGAACGGGGTCGGCACGAACTGCACGTCAGGCGTGCGCTTCGGCTGCTGGCCCCCGACAACTGGAGAGACGAGCCCCAGCGCGAGCACCGCCGCGAAGGCGGAGGCGGTTTGCGAACGCAGACGACGCGGCAGCCGGGCGTCATCGCGCCGCCGGCGGCGATCGAGGCAGAGCGAAAGGATGGACATGCGGACCTCACGGTGTCGATTCCACTGAACCAAGCGACGAATCGGCGGGCGCGACGCGCGAGCGCCGGATCAACAGCAGCGGCAGGCCGGCGGCCATCACGGCGACGCCGAGCAGCGCCCCGCGCCCCGCGTACGCCACGCTCGAGTAGAGCATTCCGGCTGACGCCACACAGAACAGGAGCGGCGTCAGCGGATAGAGCGGCACCCGGAATGGCCGGTCGCGCCCGGGCTCGCGGCGGCGCAGTACGAAGAGCGCGGC
>JBKOYV010000207.1:0-8159 GCA_046725585.1 Gemmatimonadota bacterium
CACCTTGATCTCGACGTCGACGCCCGCCGGCAAATCCAGCTTCGTCAGCGCGTCCACCGTCTGTGCGCGCGAGTCGAGAATGTCGATCACGCGCTTGTGTGTCTTGAGCTCGAACTGCTCGCGCGACTTCTTGTCGACGTGCGGCGAGCGAAGCACCGTCCACCGCTGCGTCTTCGTCGGCAGCGGGATCGGCCCCGACACCTGCGCCCCCGTCTTCTCCGCCGTCCGCACGATATCCGCGGACGCCTGGTCGATGACGGCGTGATCGAAAGCCTTGAGACGGATTCGGATTCTTCCAGCCATTGCTGTTCTGGGGACTGGGGACTGGGGACTGGGGACTGGGGACTGGGAACGGCGACTGGGGACCAGGATCTCGAACTGCCGAGTCCCCAGTCCCCAGTCCCTAGTCCCTACTTCAAGATCTTCGTTACGACACCGGCACCAACCGTCCGGCCACCTTCTCTGATCGCGAACCGCAGCTGCTCTTCCATCGCGATTGGCGTGATCAGCTCGATCGTCATCTGGATGTTGTCGCCCGGCATCACCATCTCCGTGCCGGCCGGGAGCTCCACGGAGCCCGTCACGTCCGTCGTCCGGAAGTAGAACTGCGGGCGGTAGCCCTTGAAGAACGGCGTGTGGCGGCCACCCTCTTCCTTCGTGAGGACGTACACCTCGCCCTCGAACTTCGTGTGCGGAGGAATCGAGCCGGGCTTGGCGAGCACCATGCCGCGCTCGATCTCCTTCTTGTCCACACCACGGAGCAGGAGACCGACGTTGTCGCCCGCCTCACCGGAGTCGAGCAGCTTGCGGAACATCTCGACGCCCGTGACGACGGTCTTCTTGTTCGCGCCGAAGCCCACCAGCTCGAGCTCCTCGCCAACCTTGATGCGGCCACGCTCGATACGACCCGTCGCCACCGTACCGCGGCCCGTGATCGAGAACACGTCCTCGACTGGGAGCAGGAACGGCTTGTCGATCTCGCGCACCGGCTGCGGGATGTACGTGTCGAGCGCCTCGTAGAGCTCCTGGATCTTCGCGATCCACTGCGCGTCGCCCTCGATCGCCTTGATCGCCGCGCCACGAATGACCGGCGCGTCATCACCCGCATACTCGTACTTCGAGAGCAGCTCGCGAACCTCGAGCTCGACCAGGTCGAGGAGCTCGGCGTCCTCGACGAGGTCGCACTTGTTGAGGAAGACGACGATGCGCGGCACGTTCACCTGACGGGCGAGCAGGATGTGCTCGCGCGTCTGGGGCATCGGGCCGTCAACGGCACTCACCACGAGGATCGCGCCGTCCATCTGCGCGGCACCCGTGATCATGTTCTTCACGTAGTCGGCGTGCCCGGGGCAGTCGACGTGCGCGTAATGGCGGTTCGGCGTTTCGTATTCGACGTGGCTCGTCGCGATCGTGAGGATCTTCGTGGCGTCACGACGTCCCTGCGACGCCGACGCTTTCGCGACTTCGTCGTACGAGACGTACTTCGTGCCGTATCCCTTGTCCGACGAGATCTTCGTCAGGGCGGCCGTCAACGTCGTCTTGCCATGGTCGACGTGGCCGATCGTGCCGACGTTCACGTGCGGCTTGGTCCGCTCGAACTTTGCCTTAGCCATTGTAGTGCTTCCTCTGAGAGTGAAACCCGAGGCTCACGCCTTCACCTTGTTGATGATCTCCTCCGCCTTGGACTTCGGCACTTCCTCGTAGTGCGCGAACTCCATCGAGTACACGGCCCGACCCTGCGTCATCGAGCGCAGCTTCGTCGAGTACCCGAACATCTCCGACAGCGGAACGCTCGCGGCGATCACCTGCGCCTCGCCACGCTGCGTCATGCCGCCGATCTTGCCGCGCCGGGACGAGAGATCGCCCAGCACATCGCCCATGTACGCCTCGGGGCAAACAACCTCGACGTTCATCATGGGCTCGAGCAGAACGGGGTTCGCCTTCTTCGCGGCCTCCTTGTAGGCGATGGATCCCGCGATCTTGAACGCCATCTCGCTCGAGTCGACATCGTGGTACGAGCCGTACACCAGCTGCACCGCGACATCGACCATCGGATAGCCAGCCAGCACGCCGTTCTCCAGCGCTTCCTTGATCCCCTGCTCCACCGGAGCGATGTACTCTCGCGGGACCACGCCGCCGACGATCTTGTCCTCGAACACGAATCCCTGACCCGGCTCCGCCGGGTACATGTTGATCACGACGTGCCCGTACTGCCCCTTACCACCCGACTGGCGGATGAACTTACCCTCGACCTTATCGACGCGCCGCTTGATCGTCTCGCGATAGGCAACCTGCGGCCGCCCCACGTTCGCGTCGACCTTGAACTCGCGCATCATGCGGTCGACGATGATCTCGAGATGCAGCTCGCCCATCCCCGAGATGATCGTCTGTGACGTCTCTGCGTCCGTGTGAACGCGGAACGTCGGGTCTTCCTCGGCCAGCTTCGCCAGCGCGATACCAAGCTTGTCCTGGTCGGCCTTCGTCTTCGGCTCGATCGCGACGTCGATGACCGGCGCCGGGAACTTCATCGCCTCGAGAATGATCGGCTTCTCGTCATCGCACAGCGTGTCGCCTGTGCGCGTGTCCTTGAGCCCGATCGCGGCGGCGATGTCGCCCGCGCGTACTTCCTCGATCTCCTCACGCTTGTTCGCGTGCATCTGCAGCAGGCGGCCCACGCGCTCGCGTCGATCCTTCGTGGAGTTGTATACGTAGGAGCCCGACTCCAGCACGCCCGAGTACACGCGAAAGAACGTCAGCTTACCGACGAACGGATCCGTCGCGATCTTGAACGCGAGCGCCGCGAACGGTGCCTCGTCGGACGGCGGACGCTCGTCGTACGTCTCGTCGTGATGCGGCAGGTGTCCCTTGATCGCCTTCACGTCCACCGGCGCCGGCAGAAAGTCGATCACCGAGTCGAGCAACGCCTGCACACCCTTGTTCTTGAACGACGCGCCGCACAACACCGGCGTGATGAAGCCGCCGATCGTCGCCGCGCGAATCGCGTGTCGAATATCCGCGTCGGTGAGCTCCTCGCCGGCGAGATACTTCTCGATCAGCATCTCATCGTGCGTGACCGCGGCCTCGATCAGCTCGTGGCGCGCGAGTTCCACCGCGTCCTTCATGTCGGCCGGCACATCGACCACGGTGAACGTCTTGCCGAGCGTCTCCTCGTCGAAGATGTACTGCTTGCGGGCGATGACGTCGATGTGACCCGTGAACAGCTCGCCCGAACCGACGGGCAGCTGGATGGGATACGCGTTCTTCGTTAGGCGGTCGCGGATCATCTTGAGGCACCGGTCGAAGTCGGCACCCACACGGTCCATCTTGTTCGCGAAGATGAGACGCGGCACGCCGTAGCGATCCGCCTGACGCCAAACCGTCTCCGTCTGCGGCTCGACGCCGGCAACGGAGTCGAGGAGCGTCACCGCGCCATCGAGCACGCGCAGCGAACGCTCGACTTCCACGGTGAAGTCCACGTGACCCGGCGTATCGATGATGTTGATGCGATACTCCGGACCCGTCGCGCTTCCCGTCGCATGGCTCTCGCCGTGTCGACGCCAGAAGCACGTGGTCGCGGCGGACGTGATCGTGATGCCGCGCTCCTGTTCCTGCTCCATCCAGTCCATCGTGGCTGCGCCATCGTGGACTTCGCCGATCTTGTGGCTCTTGCCCGTATAGAAAAGAATGCGCTCGGTGGTCGTCGTCTTCCCGGCATCGATGTGCGCCATGATGCCGATGTTGCGGTAATGCTCGAGCGGTGTAGTGCGTGGCATATCTGCAGACTGTTCGTCGTCGCTTCGTAATCTCGGGCCCGCCGCTCGCGCGGCGAGCGAAAACTTCGCTCAACAAAAACGCGGGTGGACCAGGCGTTCCTTGAGCAGGAACCGGTATCCATCCGCCATCGCCGGGTGCGCCCGCCATTGCTGCGCGGGTGGGGACCCAAGGCGCGCCGGTCTCCTCTCTGGCAGAGAGATCCCTCGCGGTTGCTCGGGACTGACTGGCGTTAGGTTGTCCTGCGTCGCTTATCGGGAACCGTGTCGCATCTCGGTGCGAAGCGGTCGGTCGTACTGCCCCTCGACGGCCTACGCTGGTAGTGCGTATCGCGAGCCCTTAAGGTCGCCGGTGCGCAGTTCGCCGGCTTCATCCGTCCCGATCACCGAACCACGGAAGAGTTGAAACTCTTACGATGAGTGAGGTGTCCGAGCCGGGTAAATGTAGCCCCCATAAGGGGGAAGTCAATGCCGCCGGCTCAGTACTGGCCCAGTGAGCCGGCCATTTTCGCGTACCGAAACGCGAGGCGGAGCGAGAACACGCCCACGACCACATACGCGAGAGCGAGCCCAACCAATTGAAACAGCTCGCCACCAATCGCGCTCAGCGGATAGCCCAACAGCAGCGTTTGCCGAAGCGCACGCAAACCGGGGGTGAGAGGCAACCACTCCGCGAACGGCCCCAAGACCGGGGGTAGCACCGACGTCGGAAAGTATACGCCGCCGAGTAGCGTCGAGAGCACCAGCACCCCGTGAGGTATCGCCGCGTTCGTCCGAAACGAGACGACCAGAGCAGCCGCGACGAGCCCGATTCCGGCGTACGCGGCAACCATGACCGTCACGAGAACCAGCGCCTCGGGCAGCCGCATCCAGTGCACGTCCATGCCGAGAAGCGTCCCCGCAGCGACGAGGAGGATCGTACGCGCCAGCGCCCACGCGAATGCGTATCCCGTCTGTCCGGCGAGCAGCGAACCCAATGACGTGGGCGTGACCATCAGCGCTTCGAAAAAGCCGCTCGATAACCCCCCGCTCACCGCCGACGCGAACGACGTGAGCGCTGCCGAGACCAGCGCGAGCATGGCCGTCCCGAACAGGACGAACCCGAAGTAGTCGCGCCCCTCCGTCGAGATGACCGGTGCCATGAACTGCTGCAGAGCGTTCGCGACGAAGTAGACCGGAATGATCGTCAGGGCGAGCGAAACGAACGACAGGACGAATGAGAAGCGGTAGCTCCTGGCGGTGCGCCACGATGCCTGTGTGAGGGCCAGAGCGGCGCGCGTGCTCATCGCCAAACGCCGCTTCGCGCGATCGCGCGGTCGATGAGCTCACCGAGCGGCGATGAAACGCGTTCGAAGCGCGCGATCGGCATCCCCCCCCGAATGAGTTCGGCGAGTACCGCTCCAGCGGAGGCATCCCCGCCATCAATTTCGAGCTCCACCAGCCACCACCTGCCATTCCTGTCCGACTTCACGGCAACGCGACGAGCCCCTCCCGAGGCAAGCACCTCCTCGAGCGCGGCATGGTTCGGCTCCAGTGTATGCACCGAGTACCGCGCCCCGGTGAGCGCCTCGCTGAGCTCACTCCCTCGACCCGCGGCAACGACGCGCCCTCGATTGAGCACGACCACCCGATCGCAGAGCTCGAACGCCTCCTCGCTCCGGTGAGTCGCCACGAGGACCGCACACCCGCGTCGCTCGCCCAGCTCCTCTCGGAGGAATGCTCGGAACGTCTGCGCGGTAGCAGGGTCGAGGCTCCGCGTGGGCTCGTCGAGCAGCAGCACGCGCGGGCGACCGAGCAGAGCACGTGCGACGAGCAGGCGCTGCATCATCCCCGCGGAAAATTGCCCCACCATCTTGCGTCCGGTATCCGCCAGGCCGACGACGTCGAGCGCCTCGGCGACACGCGTCGCTACTTCTGGCGCCGGAAGTTGGAGCAGCGCCGCGAACAGCTCGAGGTTCTCACGCGCCGACAGCCGCCAGTACAGGCTTCGTTCGTTGGCCAGCACCGGCGCGATGATC
This sequence comes from Gemmatimonadota bacterium, assembly GCA_046725585.1. Classification (GTDB taxonomy): domain Bacteria; phylum Gemmatimonadota; class Gemmatimonadetes; order Gemmatimonadales; family Gemmatimonadaceae; genus JAJKIV01. The sequence continues at coordinate 5,789 of JBKOYV010000207.1, forward strand.
TGGCGAACGTTCGCCGACGCCGTGACGACATCGTGTCCGCCGACGGTGACGGTGCCTCGGTCGGGAGTGATGAGCGTCGCCAGAATCTTCAAGAGCGTCGTCTTCCCCGCCCCGTTCGGCCCGAGCAGGCCGACGAACTCGCCCGCGTACAGCTCGAGTGACACGTCGGCGACGGCCGGCGACGGTGGCCCGCCTAACGGGTGTCGCAGCAGGTCGCCGAGAGACCGTGCTGTCGGGAACTGCTTCCAGAGATCGACGACGCGAACGACCGGCGGTTCGTTAGGCACGGGCGCCGTCACCGGGAGGTGCAGGCTCGCGAGATCGACGGCCATCAGCGCACCGCCGCCGGATTGCTGGAGCGAGCCGGGTCGTGCCATGCCATGAACCGCCTGGCAACCGCGTCGAGTCTCGTCAGATCGCGTCCGACGGTCGCGACGAACACGGGCACACCCTTCGTCAGGGTTCCTGCCCGATCGAGCACGGCCACACCGGCCGGGCCACCCGCGAGCGCGCCGAGCTTGCTGAAACGAACGCAGGCAAGCGCGGCGGGCACCGGAGACAGTTGCACGCGTCTCACCTCGGCGGGATCCGGTTCTAAGGAGCTCTCGAGGAGATAGCACGCCGCGAGCGGCAGCGACGCATTCTCGATCTCGTTAGGCGCGAGCGTCGCCGCCGGCTTCGCTTCGCGCGGCCCCGAGACGAACGTCTCGAGCGCACGAGCGGCATCCTCCCAGAGGCGAATCCGCTGGCCCCCCGGGGCTGCCCAGGTAGTGCCTCCCCGCAGTCGCACCACGAGCGTATCGTCCGCAAGAAGCCGGGCACCCTGCCGGACGAGCGCGAGAGCGAGCGTGGATTTGCCGGCGTGTTTCGGACCAACGATCGCTATCGCGCGGCCCGCAACCGACACCGCGCTCGCATGAAGGGTCAGATGGCCGTCGGCGTGTGCGGCGAGCGCCATGACCCGCCCGAGGACATCGGCCCGCACGGCGGCTTCGGTCGGCCGTGACCCGGGATACCAGACGATCTCGCGGGGGATGGGGCAGACGTCGAATGCGCCGGTATCGTCGAATACGATGCGCAGTGTGGCCTCGGACGCGTACGCGCTAACGTGCACGTCTCCGTAGACGATGTCCGTTCCGAGTGGCGTGCCGGCGCAGCCAGCGGGTTCCGCCCGGACTACACGAATTCTCCAATCCGGCGTATCGGCTGCGGTCGAAGGCTCGAGCTCCGGAAGTTCGATGGCCGACTCGATGTTGAGTCCGAAGGCGGCGTATCTAGCCACGAGCCCATGTACACCGCGGGAACCTGCCGCTATCCGCGAACCGCATGCGGCCCGAAGAAATGTTCGGTGTTGGAGACAGGTGTCGCACCACGGCCACGCTCTGTAGCGTCTGATTCTCGCTTAAGAGCGGCCACACGCCGAAGGATCGCCCAGGGGCACGTTTGGCCCGCACTCTCCGGCGCCAATCGGCAGCGAGCCGCTGGCGAGGGAGAGCGAAGCGCCCAGAGCGGAGAACGGCGCAGCGGTCAACTGTCGCAGGGTTCCGAACCGCTCGAGTTTCGGGGGCTGGTACATGTGGACTCCGACCGGATTCATGGTCGAGGCTGGCAATCCGTGAGCCAACCTCAGCCACGATAGACGACCTTGAAGGTCGGTCCGCCACGAGCCGGAGTCAACTGCTCCCTATTCGGTCGGTTTTCCGCGAGCGGCGCCAGCATATCGGCCTCGCCGGGTCGATCTCTTTCTAGCGCTGGACGTCGAGGCCGGTCATCGGCACGAAGGACCCGACATGGTCGTCTGCGTCGCCGAGGGTCTCCCCTGCCAGCTCCACCCATGCGTGGGCCAAGAACGCCCCATCCTTCCGACGCACGCCCACCCTTACAAACGCGCCCGAGATTCCGCGCTCCTCCAGCATCCGCGAAAGTGCTACGGATCGGACCAGGCACTGAGGGCGGAATACGCCAAAACGAGCCGCACGAACGACGGCTAACGCCAGTCGTCGGGCTTCCGGCAATCTGGCTGGGTCGGCGGGCGCGCTGCCGATCGTGGGAGTCGCCAGAGATCCAACGGGTCGATTCCGCACCATCCCGCGAGCGCCCAGGAGCGCCCATTGAGCCTGCATCAGCTCCGCCCAATCCCGGAAGGATAGGGCGAGGATCTTACGCGCGATGCGTGCTCGCGAAGATGACACGGCCGCCATGCCTCGGTCAGTTGGGCGCGGTCACCACCAATCCACTGGCAATGAGCGCCTCGAGAAACTCCTGCGCGTCGACGCGAATCCGCTCGGCGCCTGCGTCAGGATACTGCTGCTCGAGCGCACTACACAACTCTCCGAACGTCTGCGACACCGGGGGAAGCAGAGACCAGATC
>JBKOYV010000099.1:0-4403 GCA_046725585.1 Gemmatimonadota bacterium
CCTTGGGACTGCGAGGGCCTACGCGGCCAGTGAGCTGCCGCAGTTGGCGCAGAATCGGGAAGCCAGTGCGTCGACAACCGCCCCGCAGTGGGCACACGTGCCCTTGAGATACTTCCCACAGGAGGAACAGAACGCGGGATCGGGTTCGGGCCGCGGGCCGCAGGCGTCGCACGACCGTCGGATCGTCCGGTACCGCAGGACCGCGGCCTCCGCGGCGTCTGCGGCATCGGCGATGGCGTGGGCGTCAGCCACCGGAGGGGTTACGACCTGTTCGGAAGGGCCGGTTTCGGCCACCACGTCGCCGCGCCGCGACCGCAGCTCCACCAGGGCAGAGCGCGTGTACGTCGCCTTGAGCGACGCGTAATCATCGTCCGAAAGCTTCCCCGTCGCCCGATCGAACTCGATCTCCCGGAGCGCGTCGATCGCGCTCTCCGGCGTTGCCACCGGGGCCCCCGTTAGGCGTGCCCGCAACGGCACGACCGCGTCGAACAGCGGCAAGAGGACGTAGATCAGGGCCGCCACGGCGAGCGCCGCTCCAACCACCAGGGCCATCACGGGTCGTCGCTCCGGATCGCTGCCTCGAGCCGCGCCAGCTCATCGTCGCTCGCCTGGATCGGCACCGGAGAAGTCGCCCTGCGTTCGGCCGCACGTTGTCCCCACCGGCGGATCAGTGCGCCCGCAGCGAGCGCGCCACCGCCCACGGCAGCGAACGGCGCGATCCAACCCACCCAGTTGAAGCCTTGCTTGTGCGGCGCCATCAGGATCTTCTCGCCGTAGGCCTGCTCGAACGCGGCGAGGATCTCGTCGGCGGAATAGCCACCGTTCGCGAGCTGGACGACATCGGCGTGCAGACGCGGCGAGAAGCCGCAGGGCATGGACGTCCGGCACGTGAACACGTCGAGCGTGCACGGGCACGGGCAGGCCAGGTTCCGCTCGACGGCGTCGCGCTCCAGCGGCGTGAGTCGTTTCGCGGCGGCCGGACGGGGGAGTCGGCGCACCGGGACGTACCCGTCGCCCTCCATGGTCGCTCCCGGAGCCTCCGCGCCCTGCTGGCCACGCACAGCGCGCGCCGCGAACGTGACGACAGCCCCGCCTAACGCGATCACGAACTGACGGCGAGTGGCCATCAGACCCCGGCTTCGACCGGTGGCTCCGGGGCTTCGGCCGCGCGGCGCTCCGACGGCTGCGACGGCTGCATCACCACGACATACCCGCCCTCGGCGCGGCGCCTGGCTCCGCCGCGCGTGGCCTGCGGCCACATCACGATCAGGCCGCCTAACGCCATGATGATTCCGCCGTACCACACCCACCAGACCAGCGGGTTGAACGTGATCCGGATCTCCGCCGTCTCCTTGTCGTCCCCGGACACGCCATGGAGTACGAGATACACGTCCTGCCGGAGCGACTCGAGAATGCCGACCTCCGTGGAGGGTTCGAACGTCGGCTGGCCACGGCTGTCCACGTGCTGCCGCTTCTCGCTCTTGATGAGCGCCGGTTTCATGCCGGCTCGTTTCGCCTCGAGCACAACCGCCGTCACCTGCCGGTTGAGCTCTTCGTACCGCGAAACGCCCTGGCTGGTGAACGTCCACGTTCGGTTGTAGGGATCGACCGCGGAGAACGACGCGCCCGGCGTTAGCGAGAGGTCGTACTCCTTCTTGAAGGCGAGGCCGGCGAACGCCGCGAACAGCACGACGACGCCGAAGTGAACGATGTATCCGCCGTAGCGCCGACGGTTTCGTGCGATGAGCCGCACGAACGCGACCGGCACCACCTCGTCATGCATCCGACGCCGCGCATTCACGCCCTTCACGAACTCCTGGCCGATCGTCGTGAACACGAAACCGGCGAGCGTATACGAAACGAGTGCGTAGGGATCGCGCATGCCGAGCGCGAACAGCGCGGCACCGAGGAACACGCCGCCCGCCACCGGCGCCGCGAACTGCCGCTTGAGGTTCGCGACCGACGCACGGCGCCACGCGATGAGGGGCCCGACGCCCGTGAGCGCGAGCAGCAGCAGCCCGAGCGGGATGTTCACCGTGTTGAAGAACGGCGGCCCCACCGTGATCTTCGAACCGCGCACGGCTTCGCTGATGATCGGGAACAACGTCCCCCAGAGCACCGAGAATGCGATGCCCACGAGCACGACGTTGTTATAGAGGAACGCCGCCTCACGGCTCACCATGCTTTCGAGCTCGGCACGCGCCTCGAGGTCCTTGAGCCGCGTGGCGACGAGAAAGGCCGTGACCGCGATCGCCACGACGAGGAACGCCGCGAAGTAGCTGCCCACCGGCGATTGCGCGAACGAATGCACGCTCTCGATCACGCCGCTCCGCGTGATGAAGGTGCCCAGGATCGAGAGCAGGAACGTCGCGACGACGAGCGTGACGTTCCACTTCCGCAGCATTCCGCGCTTCTCCTGGATCATGATGGAGTGGAGAAACGCCGTGCCCGTCAGCCACGGAAGCAGTGACGCGTTTTCCACCGGATCCCAGGCCCAGTAGCCACCCCATCCCAGCTCGACGTACGCCCACCACATTCCCATCGTGATGCCGATCGTCAGGAACAGCCACGAGACGAGCGACCACCGCCTAACGGCTGCGAGCCACTCCGCATCCAACCGCCGAGTCACCAGCGCGGCGATCGCGAACGCGAACGGAATCGACGTCGCGACGTAACCGAGGTAGAGGTTGGGCGGATGGAACGCCATCCCCGGATTCTGCAGCTGCGGATTCAGCCCGGTCCCGTCGGGCGGAATCCAATCCAGACGCGCGTACGGGTTCGCGCTGAACGCGGTGGTCGCGAGAAAGAAAACGAGGACCGTGGCGAGCGTGCCGGTGACGTACGGCATGAGCTCGCGGTTACGCTTCCTGTTCGCGAACAGGGTAAGCGCCGAGTAGAGCGACAGGATGAGACACCAGAACAGCATTGAGCCCGCCTGCCCGCCCCAGAACGCCGAAAACTTGTAGACCGCCGGCAGGTTCGCGCTCGTGTACGACGCGACGAACCGGAGGGAGAAATCACTCGTGAGCAGCGCCGTCCACAGCCCGATGGACGCCACGGCCACGAACGCGAAGCTCGCGTACAGCGCTCGTTCGCCACTCGCGACGAGGTCCGCGCGGCTCATGCGACCGCCCGCGAAAGAGACGGTCGCGCTCCAGGTGGCCATGAGCAGCCCGACCCAGAGCGACAGCTCGCCGACGAGAATCACGCGGCCGGACCCTTGGCTGCTTTATAGCCTGGCGTTGCCTGGTACTTGTCGGGCGCGTTCTCGTATCTGGACGCGCACTTGGCCAGAAGCGTCGTCGCGACGAACGTCCCATCGCGGTTGTACCGCCCCTCGACCACGACGTCCACGCTGTCCGTGAACGTGTCGGGGATGACGCCGCGATAGGTCACCGGAATGATCTCGCTACCGTCGGTCACGCGGAATGACACGGCGCGGTTGCCCGGCTGCCGCTCGATCGTGCCGGGAACGACTCGCGCGCCCATCTTCACGCCGGTGTTGTACAGCGTCGAGTCGCCCTTCACCCTGGCGGTCAGCTCTCCGGGGGTCAGGTAGTACATCCCCGTCTCCCCGATGGACGTCGCCATCAAATATCCCGCGGTGCCGAGGACCAGAACACCGCCAATGATGAACTTCGTGCGTGCCCGTACCACAGCTACCCCTCGGCGACTCGCGCCGGGTTCACGTTCACTTCGACTTGTGCAACGCCGCCCCGCGCACCCGCGACATGATCGTGTTCAGCTCCTCCTCCGCCTGGGCGCGTTCTTCCGGGGTCCAGAAGTCGAGGTGCTGATTGGCATCGCGTACGCGGAAAAGTAGCTCGTCGATGAGCTCGCGGAGCGCGGCGTTGCGGCGACGTTCCAGGTCGGGCTTGATGGCAGGATCGCTCATGCTGGGACTGGAAAGCGGTCGCGCCAACGGATGGACTGTTACCGGCGTGGCGCAGGATTGGATAGTACCTGTTGGGCCAATATAGGACGAGGCGCCACGCCAGATAAGAGCGGTCCGCCGAGCGAAACAGGTATTAGGAGCGACGCGTTAGCCGGCAGGTCATCGTCTGCGGACGTCCTGACCGACCTGGCGATGAGTAGGGTGGCTGCGCCCGCGCCGGCTGCGTCCCACACCAGGTCGCGGTAGCTGAAGAGCCCGTAGGAACGCCGGTCGCGGATCTCCTTCGCGATCGAAACGGTAGCGGTAACGGCCCACGCGCCCGCAAGCGCCTGATCGTGGCGGACTCGCGCGGCCTGGAACGCGCTGTACGCCACGCTCTGGGTGAACGCGGCGATGAAGAAGTGCTTGAGCTTGTCCGATCCGAACCACCGGTCCGGCGGGGCCGTGAGGGACAAGGCGAGTGCCATGTGGGCGATCATGCGACGCTCCTTGCCCGACGACTCTCTCG